>DASZJS010000656.1:0-6772 GCA_035947935.1 Gemmata sp.
GGCCGACACGCCGGAGCTACGTCATTGGCCGCACACACCTGATGGTTGAACCGGTTCAACATCCTCTGTTCACGAGATTCTTTTCATCCCCGCTGGGAGGTTTATATGTCCCGTCAGCGATCCGCATTCACTTTGATCGAATTACTGGTAGTAATTGCCATCATTGCCATCCTCATTGGTCTTCTGTTGCCGGCCGTTCAGAAAGTCCGCGAGGCAGCCGCCCGTGCCAAATGCTCCAACAACATGAAACAGATTGGCCTGGCAGCTCACAATTATCATGGTGCCTACGGCAACTTCCCCTACGGCAAGGGGCCAAGCTACACCGGTGCCCCGGCCTATGCCCGCTGGTCGGAGCTTGCCTATCTGCTACCGTACATCGAACAAAATAACGTCTACGCTAATATCGATTTCACATTTCCACCGGCAACCCCAGGCATGGCTGGAGTGATCAACTTCATGCCGGCCTACTCGAACCCTGGCGGCCAAAACAACGCCATCTGCGAGACGGGCATCCCCATTTTCATCTGCCCATCCGACCCGGCACCACAGCCCGCCGGTTGGCCGGGGCAGAGCAATTACACGGGCAACATGGGCACGACATATATGTGCGATGTCAACAGCTCCACCCCCAGCACCCTTGATCCCACGGCCACGGCCGATGGCGTCTTCTTCCACCTCAGCCAAGTTCGACTGACCGACATTACCGATGGCACCAGCCAGACCGCCATGTTCAGCGAGAAGTTGCGCGGCACTGGGACTCCCAACCCGCAAACCGATATGTTCACCATGTCGGTCGCCAGCACGATGGCGCAGGCCTACGCTACCTGCGAAGCAACCAACCCGGCATCCGCCACGCCGTTGACGAGCAAACAGGGGTACAGTTGGGTCATGGGCGAGATGTGCTGCACGACCTACAACCATGTGGCCCTACCCAACACCACAAGTTGTGCCTCCACCGGCTATCCCGGCGGCATGCAAAACATGGCTATGGTTGTGCCACCATCCAGCAAACACATTGGTGGCGTCAATCTGATCGCCTGTGATGGCAGTGTCCACTTCATAACCAATAGCGTCTCGATGACAACCTGGCGCGCTATCGGCTCGCGCAACGGCGGCGATATTGTCGGCTCCGATTACTGAAAAGGCGTCCTCATGATGAGAGACAGACTCCGATCCCGTCTTCTGGGTGGCATCATGCAGCGAGAAAAACGGGGCTGGGTGATGCCGATCCTGGCAGGGTGCTTGCTGGCGGTATGCGCTGGCTGTTCGAGCAAGAGCAACGACAAATTCATACCCTCCGAGACGCGGGCACGCGAGGCGTTGGAGGCAGCGTTGACCGCTTGGAAGGATGGTAAGAAACCCGGCCTGATAGACGGTACACCCATCCCGGTCCAGGCGGTGGATTCTCAGTGGCTGGCTGGGAAGAAGAAATTAACCGATTACGAGATTGTCGCCCAGGAGCCAGGCGAGGGGCCGCCGCTGTTCTCGGTGCGCCTGACGATCCAGGGGAGCAGTCAGCCCATCATCGTCCGCTATTACGTGGTGGGCAAAGATCCTCTGTGGGTATATCGCGAGGAGGACTACAACGCTCCTAAAGGGGGGATGTAGGACGATGAAACTGACCATACAGCGCAAATTCTGGCTCAGTTTGCTGTTGGCGGGTCCGGGAGTGGTGGCCCTGGCGCTATACGGCATTGCCAGCTTCTCGGAAGGAAGTAGTGCGACCAGCAGTTTCGCTCGCTTCACCCCCTCCGAGGAGTCCGCCCGGAACGCCTTGGAGGCAGCCTTGCGCTCCTGGCAACTCAGGAACCCACCGGGCAAGGTCGCTGGCTCCAACAGCCCAGAGGTCATGCTTGTGGACACATGCCGACGTCCCGGGCAAACGGTGGAACATTTCACGATCCTGGGCGAAGCCGCGGGGGATGGGCCGCGCTGTTTCGCCGTCCGCGTCTGTCTGAGCAACCCGGACGAAGAGCAACACCTCCGCTTTGTCGTCTTTGGCGTCGATCCCCTTTGGGTCTACCGCTGCGAGGATTACGAGATGATGATTCGTTGGGAGTGCGGGCGGGAAGAGCGCAACCGCAAGGCCACTTCTCAGAAAACGATTGGCGAGTAAGTCCATGTCCCTCCCGCAAAGTTCTCCCGATGGTGAGTTGGTCCCGCCCGCTTCCATCCCACTCGCCGCACCCATCCCTTCCGGAAAGCGGGCGATGCCATCCATCGCCAGAATCGTCCAGATATTGATCGTCCGCGTGCGTTTCTTCCTGGTGTTGCTAGCCGTTCTGCTGCTGGTCGGTTATTGGCCCATCCTGCGGAATTTCCGCGACAAGATGATGCAGGGCACCCACCCCAATGACGGAGGAACCGTTTCGCCCGACACGGAATACTGGTGCCCCATGTGTCCCGGGGTTGTCTCGGATTGGCCGAGCAAATGTCCGGTCTGCAACATGACTCTTGTTCGCCGCAAGAAAGGCGAACCTGTACCGTTGCCCGATGGCGTCCTGGCACGCATGCAATTCTCGCCCTATCGCATCCAGCTTGCCGGTATCCGCACCGTGGCCGTCGAGTATCGCCCGATGCGTTGGGAGGTTGTGTTGGTTGGCCCGGTACAACGCTCCGCTTCAGGCACCGGGGTCGAGGTTTGCGCTGAGGCGTTCGCGACCGACCTGCCTTTCCTCAAGGTGGGACAGGCAATTGAGGCATCCAGCGATGGGATGCCAGGTCATCTGCCTTTTCGTGGCAAGATCGCTCGGATCGAATCGGAGACCGATCCGACGGAGCGGGCCATTCTCGTGGGGCTCCAGATCGAAGATCCTGATCGCGAACTGCGTTCCGGCACTCTCGCCACCGCACGCACCGAAGCCCCGCTCACACAGCTACAGTGGTGGCAGCGGGCCATCACGGAGGAATGGCGAAACCGCATGGCTGCCGAATCGCTGGCACACGCACTGGGAACCCCGGCGGTGTCGGCGACTTCCGCTCGCGTCCATTCCTTGCTGGAAGCCGCCATCCGGCAAGCAATGCTTGCTGAGGGGCTGGGAGTGGCCGTACCGTGCAGCGCGGTCATCGATCACGGATCGAGAAAGGTGGCGTTTGTCGAGAACGGTCCTGGCATGTTCGATGCCGTCGAAGTGGTGGTTGGTCCGCGCTGTCGCGATTTCTATCCGGTGCTGCGCGGACTCCAACAGGGCCAACGTGTAGCCGCCACTGGCGCTTTCCTGATCGATGCCGAGATGTGGCTGAACCACGATCTGGCCGCCACCTGGTTTGGTGCCACACGCAGCGACACCACGCACACACACAGCCAGCCCGTTGCTCCATCCAGTTCGCAACCGGATGCAGATCGCCAGCAGATTGCGAAACAGAAAATCTGCCCTGTGAGGGGCGAACCGCTGGATTCCATGGGCGGCCCTGTCCGCGTGGAACTGGAGGGCAAGGTTGTGTTCGTTTGCTGCAAGGGGTGCATCAACTCCCTGCGTAAAGATCCGGCAAAGTATCTTGAGAAGTTGAAATGATCGGGGTGCAACCGAGCAACTTTGGTGAACGAGTCCCGTTGGATGTCGAGGTGCTGCACCTTATCCACTGGCTCAAATGTGGTTTCCTTTGCATCTGTGCGTCGGCGACGGTTAGTTTTCCTGCGACAGGTGAGCTTGTGTCGTCGGATGGCAGCAGTCGAAGGAGGCTGACGAATGGAAGTGCGTGAGGCGACAATGGCAGACGCGGCCGAGATTCTGGCATTCGTGCGAGCAAAGGCACAGTTCGACCGGGAGTTGGGTGCTTTCGCCGACAATCTGGGCACCACCGAGGAACTGATCCGCCGACACCTGCTCGGCCCACGGCCGTTTGCGTTTGCCCTATTGGCGGGCGGACCTGGCCCGGCCGTCGGGTTCGCCTTGTACTACTTCCGGTACTCATCCTTCCGGGGTCGCCCGAGTGTATGGCTGGACGACCTTTACGTTCACCCGATAGCCCGCCGGCAAGGGGTTGGGCGTCTGCTGATGGGTCGGCTGGCCGAGTTGGCGACCGCTACAGACTGCACCCACATCGCCTGGGTGGCCAGCGCCAGCAACTTGGTTGGCATGAACTTCTACCGCCAACTCGGAGCCGCCGTGGTGAACCAGACCGGGGACTCGGTGACGCTCCAGATCGAGCCGGCCGAGTTGTTGGGGAGAATTTGCCCCGCCTAGCGAGATCCACTGGCTCAAGCGTGGTTTGTGACGGGAGCGCTTGTGTCCTTCTGCGTAGGAGGCGGGGTGATGCAGTTGATTACAAACACATTCGTCTTGGTCGCATCCGACTGCCCGGCATTGTCTGGTACGATGCCGGTGCCGCGCGGGGAGACCCCAACAGTTCCTGTGTTGCAGTATGAGTTACTCACCGCGCAACCGTACAAGCTAACGCTTGAAGACCTGATGTTCGAGGTTCACGTCCGCCGCGAAGGGCTGTCGAAAGCCGAAGCGAAGTCGCAGGCATCGGAGATCCAGGCGAAGCTCTTCAGCAAGTCATATCCGTGTATGCGGGCGTCCCCGCTACCCAAGAAGTTCGGCTGGGGTGTCCATCACGATGCGTCGGGTCGGATCGCGCTATATGGAGTCGAGTCGGCGGAGTATCAACGGTTCGCCCGCGGCGAAGTCAAGGGCGTCGAGGTTGTAATGGCCATGCGGAGCAAGCGTGCCGAATAGCCGGAGTGCCGCTGAATCACCAATTCGACAGCGCGGAAATCAGAAACAGAACACCGGAGCGAGCGATGCCTGTCACGCGAATCAATGAGTTTCAGGCTCGCGAGGGGCAGAGTGACGCAGTCAAGGAGCGGCTTCTGGTCTTCGTACCGCTCATCGCCGCATCCGCGGGTTGCCGGTCGTGCCAGTTGCTCCAGGCCGAAGACGACCCGACGCGGATCGTTGTCATTGAGGTCTGGGACAGTGCATCCGCCCACCAGGCATCACTGAAGGGCTTCCCTGCCGAGGTCTTCGTGGAGTTCATGAAGCTCCTCGTTGCACCGCCAACCGGTCGATATTATCGGATGTGAGGGCAGAACCAAACGCTGTACTGCCCCGGCCCACGGTGTCGGTAATGGTGGAGACGAAGAGGACTCATGACGTCCAAGAAGCTCAAAGCGAAGTTGGCCGATTTGCGGCGAATGCTGACAAGGCAATTCCCAACCACTCGACAGCTCGACGAATGGTCAGTTGGGTTTGACTGGGTTGCCGGGACGATTCCTTTCGTCTGTTACGCTGAAATCAACCCCGAGATGCAGGGGTTCGTGTTCCGAGCCATCTGGCAACTTCCTTTCGCTCCCGATCGGCGGGACGTCGCAGCCGAATACCTGCACCGGGTGAACTATCCGGTCCCTGTGGGGGGATGGGCGATCGACCTGGACACGGGCGACGTGCGGTGGAAATCCGGCTTGTACTTTGGGGATGGCGACTTGACCAATGAGTTGATGTTCGAGGTCATCAACTCCTCGTTCGCCCTGATCCGACAGCATGTGATAGGGCTGGTCAAGCTATCCAATGGCGAGCCACTGGCCGCGGCGTTGGCAGTGGTGGGTGAAGACCCTGGCGAGGGCGTCATTGCGGGGTAGCCAGAATCAGCTATTCAGGCGATTCGACTGATCGGGGCAACAGTTCGTGTACTCGCGGTTCAACGTCTCATCAGCCGGTGCATCTCTTATCCTGTCTCGCGTTCATTCATCGTGAGTGGTGGTGCAATAGTTGATGGGTTTGATGCTTATAAGGGGTAACCATGACTGCCGACGAATTCCGAAGTCTGGCGCTCAGTCTTCCTGAGACGTCTGAAAGCGCGCACATGGACCATCCGGATTTCCGGGTCGGCGGGAAGATCTTCGCCACGCTCGGTCCGGACGAAGCCTGGGGTATGGTCAAGCTGACCCCTGAGCAGCAAGGGGTGTTCGTTCGGACCGAAGGGAAAGTATTCCAACCCGTCAACGGTGCTTGGGGACGTCGGGGCTGCACGTATGTACGTCTTGAGGCAGCGACGGAACCATCCGTGCGTCAAGCGCTGGTTGCGGCTTGGCGCAACACGGCCCCGAAGCGCCTGGCCCGACAACTCGACGAGGAATAGCACGCGGTTGTGTAGGGTGTCGGCCCGCCGAGTCCAACGACCGGCGGTATCCAACAAGCAGTGTTCTTGCGTGCAGATCGACTCTGGCGTAGGATGTAGCGATTTGTATCAGGAAATGCAGATGAAAATCCCTTAGGTTGTGTGGATTTGGACGCCTATTCGGATAATACGAATCAAAACCTTTGATAATCTCCAGACCTTGCACCTAGCGGCGGCACATAGGCTCGCCAAGAGTCGATGCTCCCGGATCACAGCCGGTGAACATGGTTGTTGAGTATCAATTGAAACAGTGGACTCAATATGAGTGACTGGCTTGACTATCAGAAGCTTGTTGCTTCGATCTACCGAGACATGGAGGGCAATGCCATCGTGACCCACGATGACAAGATTCGTGGTCGCCATACAGGGATTGAACGTCAAATTGATGTCTCGATTCGTACTAATATTGCGGGCCACAGCTTACTGATCATCGTTCAAGCGAAGCATCGCAATCGCCCTGCCGACGTGAACATCGTGGGGGAGTTCAAATCCGTTATTGAGGATGTTGGCGCAGCAAAAGGAGTGTTGATATGCAGCAAGGGCTTCACATCCCCGGCTCTGGAGTACGGCAGGACCGTAGGCATCGACCTGTGTACAGCTCATGATGCCCAGTCTAGAAAATGGGCAATTGAACTTAAGATTCCACTTC
>DASZJS010000657.1:0-8494 GCA_035947935.1 Gemmata sp.
GTGGGCCTCGACGTGACTGCGCACGTCTAGACCCACCCAACAAGATGCTGCCGTTCCGTTGGGCTGCTTTCGTAGGGTGGGTCGAGCCGTGCGCAGCACGTCGAGGCCCACCACAAGCCTCTCTTTAGCTCGGTGCCGGACTGTTGAAAAACATCTGTCTCTGCCAACTCTTCCACCATATCTCACTACCTTGTGGCCAGTGAAGTTGCTTCAGGTGGACGAGGGGCAATGGGTTCTTGGTAGGCGGAGAGTTCGCGAGATTGGCTCCGGGTTGGGTCACCTCGTACGCCGGAACCATCTTGTAGAAGTGGGTCGTGGACGTACGGACGGCTCGCTGTGCCGCAGCCGATGGGTAGCGCAGTCGCCACCAGAAGAATAAGCCATCGGCCAACGCATGCCATCGCCGTTCCCACAGGGGTTCGGGTCCACTATGTAATATCGGCCGATTGGTCAAGCTGGCACGATAAGAAAGTTGGGTGTTCCGCACAAAAAGGGATGATTCCCTGGTTTGTACCTTGCAAAGTGAGTCTGGAGTGAGTGCAGCTTTGATTCACATCTCCTCATCAGATTCCGGGATTACCGTTCATGTATGCCAAGTTGATGAAAGTATCGCGCGGGTTCAAACTCGTCTACATTGGCTTGCTGCTGATAGTCGCGTCGATTGTGGGCGTCTTCATCGCCGTTGCTCTGGTTGGCGCCGCTGTCGCAGCCGGTCGTATAGGTCTGGGGTTCATGGCGGTCTTCGTCCTCATCGTTGGAGGTCTCCTGAGTTTTGCCGGGACTATCACCAGCCTGATTGGAAAGATCTTTTGCCTCGCAATCCCGGAGAGAGCGGGACCAGCCAAGCAACTGATCGCCATCTCGATTGCGCTCGAAGTTGTCGGGATGGTCCTTGGAAACCTCAACTTGCTTGGTAGCCTCGCTCATCTGGATTACGGTCCGATGGTTTCCCAAATACTCACGATGGGCGGGGCATTGCTCAACATGAGTGCAACCGCCTTGTTCCTTTTGTTCACCAAATACGCGGCTCAATTTATCCACCGTGAGGATTTGGCCGACACGGCTCTGTCGGTTCTCTGGTTGTTCGTAACGGCAATCGGGTTCTTCATCGTTGGAATCGTGGTGATGGTAATCATGGCCATAGCTGGTGGGGCTGCAGGCGCAGCAGCGGGCGGGATCAAAGGCGCAGCGGGCGGGGCAATGGTTGGGGTTTGCATTGGCGGGATCGTCTTACTCACTGGAGGCATCTTTTGGTTGATCGGCCTCATCCGGTTCATCGTCCTGATGACAGAGATGAGCAATGTCGTTGCTAGGTACGCCGGGAACATCCGGCGGACCAAACGCTCTAAACCAAAGCGTCGAGAGGAGGAGGACGACGAGGGAGATGACAGCGACGACGACGACGACGACCGACCCCGAAATCGACGCAAGCGAAAGCGATGGGATGATGATGAGGACGATGACGATGACTACCCCCATCGCCATCGAATTGATCGCTAAATACCATTGGGCTGTGGATAGGGTTTGCCCTCATGAACTCCATCGGGATTCGACAGACAGCGCTCGCCTTCACGCGAACAAATCCGACACCTTGCACGAGAACTTGGGCAGAATGTCGTTGCCTGTGAGGATCGCATCAGCTTCTAGCGTGCGCGATTCGAGGGGATCGACGATCACAATCACCTCTCGATTATCCGGGTCCACAATCCAGACCATTCGCACTCCCGCGAACAGATACTCCTTGGCCTTTGCTTTGAGTTGCCTCATCGAGTTCGATGGCGATACCACTTCCACACATAGATCAGGCGGTTGGTCATGATACCCAACCACTCGCTTCTCCAGTGGCAGCCGCTCTTTGCTGTAGTAACTCACATCTGGTCTACGAACTGTATCGGGTTTCCGCTCAGTAACAGTCCCGCTTTCTACCATCACACGACCGATTCGGTTCTGTTGAAGAAAGCTCTTGATCTGGAAATACACATTCCCTTGTACTTCACCATGTTCAACACCTGGACCTGGCATGACAACCACCTCTCCGCGAACGAGTTCCCGCTTGCTCCCATCCTGTGGATCGGGAAGATGGAAGAACTCTTCGGCAGTCAGTAACTTGGTGCCCACCGTTGACATAATTTGCCCTCATGAACTCCATCGCGATTCGACAGGCAGCACTTGCCTTCACGCGAACAAATCCGACACCTTACACGAGAACCCGGGAAGAACATCACCAGCATCCAACTGATCCAATTTATGGCAATCGGTTACGAGTGCGTAATCTGTCCTCCTCCACCGCCGCTCATCAAATGGCTGATACTGTTGCGACAGTCTATGTACACGAACCATGCCACCAGGAAATACGATCCAGATCAGATCAACCCCGAACCGGAGATAAAACGGAATCTTGTACATGATGTGTGAATAATCCTCCGGTCCATCCACCACTTCTGCAATCAGGACTGGAGGGACAGATGGCCATCCATCAAGCGTGTCCGGTGGTCGATGCGTTGCGAACACCTGGAGGTCCGGTCCAAGAACCGAATCCGAGTTCCGTGAGACTACGAGACCACTTCCCAGCGAGACTTACCCAAAACCTGACTTGTGGCAGTAATTGCCAAGTACCATTGCGAGATGCGCGCATGCAACTCCGTGCGGCGCTTTGGGTGGAGGAAAGCGACAAATCACCCCATCAAGAAGTTCTTCTTTCCAGTCATCGTCCTGGGTCATCGCGGCGAACTCTTCCACCGTGATGAGCTGTTGTTGTTGCGTCATATCAATATCCAGCGCAAGGACTTTCCTCGCCCGTCTGCCTCCAACGGCTTCCTAGCGTTTCCTCATCCCTTCGCCACATTAACCCATTTCTGGCTCCTGGCGGAATCCAGGATTGCATCGAGGACGCACTGAGTTTCCAGCGCATCGCGGAAAGTCGGCCCCTGGGGCTTGCCCGTTTCCAGACCCTGGATGAAGTCAGCAACCTGGTGCGTGAAGCTCGAATCGTAACCAATCGCCAGACCCGGCACCCACCAGTTCGCCATGTAGGGATGATCAGGGCTGTTGTCGGTCACATGCACCGACTTCCAACCCCGGATTTTGCCTTCGTCCTTGTAGTCGAACACCTGAAGCCGGTGCAGGTCGTGGAGATCCCAGAACAGCGACATATTCTCGCCGTTAATCTCCAGGGTGTAGAGGGCTTTGTGACCGCGGGCATAGCGAGTACTCTCGAAATTCGCCAGCGATCCATTCTGGAAGCGGCCGAAGAAAGTGCAGGCATCATCGATCCCGACCTTCTCCACTTTCCCGGTCAGGTTGTGCATCCGCTCCTTCACGAAGGTTTCGGTCATGGCACACACGCTATCCAATTGGCCGTTCATCCAGATTGCCGTATCGATGCAGTGGGCGAGGAGATCGCCGCTGACTCCGCTCCCGGCCGCAGCCACATCGAGCCGCCACAGCCCTTGCCCACCTTGCGGCAGATCGGCCTTGATCGTCCAGTCTTGCAAGAACTTTGCTCGGTAATGGAACACTTTGCCGAGCCGTCCCTCATCGATCAATCGTTTGGCCAGCGTAACCGCCGGAATGCGGCGATAGTTGTACCACACCATGTTTGGAACGCCCGCTTTCTCGACAGCCGCAACCATTTCTCGCCCTTCGACTGCGTTCATCGCCAGCGGTTTTTCGCACAGGATAGCCTTCTTGTTGGCTGCGGCAGCGAGAGCGAGTTCCTTGTGCAAGTTGTTGGGGGTGCAGATGTCGATGACGTCAATATCTGGTCGCGCGACCAGTTTCCGCCAGTCGGTTTCGATTGATTCGTAACCCCACTGGTCCGCAAACTCCTTGATCTTGGTCGCATCTCGGGCACAGGCTGCTTTTAAGATGACTTCGTGGTTCGAGGGGAAGAACTGGCCGACCTGCTTGTACGCATTCGAGTGTGCACGACCCATGAAACCGTAGCCAATCATGCCGATGCGAAGTTGCTTTTTTGCCACGGGAGAGACTCCTGAGGATAAGGGAACGGTAGAGCTCAGACTGCGGTTTCCTTAGCTTATTTAGCTTCGTTCATATCGACTCTGGTAATCGTCTCGCTCTGCGGTCACAATGGCCGGTCACCCCACGAAGCCACACACCATGAAAATCACTCGCATTGAAACTCACGTTTGCCACGCCCGAATGCGAAACTGGGTGTTCGTGAAGGTACTCACTGACCAGGATGGTCTTTTCGGCTGGGGCGAGGCCACGTTGGAATGGCACACCCGAGCCATCGTCGGGGCGGTCGAAGACACCGCCGAGTTGATCATGGGAGAAGACCCAACACGGATCGAACACCTCTGGCAAATGATGTATCGCCAGCACTTCTGGCATGGGCATGGGATCATTCGCGCGACTGCCATCGCGGGTATCGACCTGGCCCTCTGGGACATCCTTGGAAAAGTGGCGGGGTTACCGTGCGCAAAGCTTTGGGGCGGCCCGGTGCGGGACCACGTTCGTACTTACTGCCACCTCGGCGGCGGAAAGATGGAGGACTTCTACGAGACCGCGACCGAGGATGCGAAACGCTTTGCCGACCTTGCTCGGCAGGCGGTTGCCGATGGGTTCACTGCCTTCAAAAGTATGGCCGTTCCGCCAACGCTACCGCTCGATGGCTTGAAAGCAGTCCGAACGGCGGAAAAAGCAGTCGCGGCGATGCGTGAAGCCGTTGGTGATGGAATCGATGTAATGGTCGATTGCCACGCTCGACCCTCTCCGGCGATGGGATTGCAGTTCGCGAAGGCACTCGAACCATACGGGCTTTATTTCTTAGAAGAACCGTGCTGGCCCGAGAGTGTCGATGGGCTGGCGATGATTAACCGGGCAGTGAGTACACCGATCGCAACCGGTGAACGAGTCACCAACCTCGCGGCGTTCAAAGACCTGTTCAACGCCCGGGCCTGTGAGGTGTGCCAGGTCGATATCACGCACTGTGGGGGCTTGAGCGAAGCCCGGCGGATTGCTGCGCTGGCCGAGGCACACCGAATCGCCCTTGCCCCACACAACCCTCAGGGGCCGGTGAGCACCGCTGCATCATTGGAGTTCGGGTTCAGCCAGCCGAGTTATGCGATTTGCGAAACCGTACACGCCGATGTGCCGTGGCGGCAGGATGTCGTGCAGGAAGGATTCACAGTCGAGCAGAAGGGCCGGATCGTAAAACCAAACACACGCCCAGGATTGGGGATCGTCATCAACGAAGCCGAAGTGAAGAAACACCCGTTCCAGCAGGAAGTGCCTCAGCGGGTGTTTTATTCCGATGGAAGTGTGGGAGATTGGTAGCCACGAAAATGAAGACAGAAGGGATTAGCCGCAAAAAGGCACAAAAAGCACAAAAAGAAAAGAGAAGAACAAGATAATGTTGATCGGATTGATTTTCCCACAAAATGCTCTGTCTTTCTTTTGTGCTTTTTGTGCTTTTTTGCGGCCAATCTCTTCTTCCCTTTTTGCGGCCATTGTCTTGAGGGTTCCATGCCTCAAAAACTTCGCGGCGTTCTTGCCATAGCCCACACGCCGTTCACGGATGCCGACGAGATCGATCCCGTGGCGCTCAAGCGATCGGTCGATTGGACCTTTGCCGTCGGTGCGGATGGCCTCGGCACCGGCATGGTATCTGAGACACTCAAGCTCACCAGCGACGAGCGAGTGTCGCTCGCCCAAATGCTTGTGGAGTTCTCAGCAAATCGTGGACCAGTCTTTTCAGCAGTCGGTGCGGAAAGCACCAAGCAAGCCCTCGCTTTCGCGGTTGCCGCCGAGAAGGCTGGTTGCGATGCGGTCATGGCGGTGCCACCGCTCACCTCCCGGTTGTCCGAATCTCATCTGATCGACCACTTCCGCGCGCTGGCCGATGCTATTGGCATTCCCGTGATCGTGCAGGATGCTTCGGGATATGTGGGGCAGTCGATTCCGATTGGTGTGTGCGTGAAGTTATTGGAGCGATATGGGCCACAGAAAATCCTGTTCAAGCCCGAAGCAGCTCCGAACGGACCAACACTCTCCGCCTTGCGCGATGCGACCGGCGGCAAGGCCACAATGTTTGAAGGTTCTGGAGGCATTTTTCTGATTGATAGCCATCGCCGCGGTATTGCGGGTACGATGCCGGGAATGGATCTGCTCGATGGGGTGATCGCCGTGTGGAAAGCTCTCCAGCAGGGCGATGAGGAAACGGCTTATCGGATCTATTACCCCGTGTGCGCGATCGTGAGCCTGGAACTTCAGGCCGGGCTCGATGGGTTTCTGGCAGTTGAAAAGTACCTGATGCACAAGCGCGGGTTGTTCCCCAGAACTCGTCGCAGAAAACCCTACGGATGGGAACTCGATAGCGAAACCGCAGCCGAGGTGGACCGACTGTTCGCCCGACTGCAACTCTCCCTCAACACGCGATAGGGCTGGGCTACGCGCTCGCCCGGAAACAGTGATGCGATACACGGTCCTCTCCTTCCTGTGCATCGTGACGGTGATCGCATATATTCAGCGATCCGCCTTCAACGGAGCGACAAAAACTATCGAGGACAGCCTTGCCCTTGGTCCCTCGGACATGGGATTCGTGATGGGGGCGTGGTATCTCGCTTACGCAGTGTTCCAGTTACCATCGGGCTGGGTCGCGGATCGTATTGGAAGCAAGCGTGCGCTGTTGGTGTTCGCAACCTCGTGGTCAGTCCTCACTGGCCTGGTCGGGTTGGCTTTGGGTTTGCCCGGACTACTTCTCATTTGGGGTTTGATGGGTGCGGCACAAGCGGGCATTTTTCCGTGCTGCACCAAGGCCATTGGAGCAAACTTTCCCCGAACGGAACAGGCATTCGCCTCTGGAATGCTGGCCTGCTGTATGAGCCTCGGTGCAGCACTCGCCCCGGCAATCACGACTCAACTGCTCGGAGCAAAGTTCAATCTCACGAGTCAAACATTGACTGGTTTGCACAATGCGAATGTGCCTGAAACGGTACTGGATAAGCTACAACCC
Organism: Gemmata sp.; assembly: GCA_035947935.1. Lineage (GTDB taxonomy): Bacteria > Planctomycetota > Planctomycetia > Gemmatales > Gemmataceae > Gemmata. Next base: position 6,977 of record DASZJS010000657.1, read on the forward strand.
ATCAAAGACAAGGAGTTGTCGCAGAAAGATATTGAGAGTGAAATCGCCAGGCTTCTCAACGCGGATGAAACGAATGAATTCCAAAACCTCATCTTGAACCACGCCCATCTCACGCTGCTGACTTGGCAACAAATCTTTGCTCTCTATGCGATCCCTGGCGTTGTCTGGGCGCTCACCTTCACGTTGTTCGTTCCCCGTCCCCAGGCTCCGACCGTCCAGCCGCAATCATCTCAGAAAGATGACGATGCGGACTGGCACACTCTCCCACCTCCAACTCCTGCTGAAACTCCAGCTCCAGACGATGCGGTTGCCACACCAGTTCAGTGGTCGAAACTGGTTACTGAACCTCAGATGCTGTTGCTGTGCATCCAGCAGTTCCTGCGAGCCGGGCCGATGGTCCTCTTCTTCACGTGGTTCGCTCGTGTCCTTGCCGAGACTCGGGGGCTCAGCGAATCCACAGCCGGTGGGCTGGCTTCGTGGCCACCATTTGTTGGAGCATTCGGCGGTGTTTTGGGAGGTCTCTTCTCCGATTGGGTGTTGAAGCGAACTGGTAATGCTCGTTTAGCACGCCAGGGAATGACTTTCGCAGCGCTGGTACTCGGCACCACAGTTTCGCTCACCGCGTTCTTTGTGTCCGACCCACACATCGCAGTCTTGCTCATGAGCATCGCGGCGTTCTGTGGAATGGCCGGCGGGGTCAGCGGTTACTCGCTCGCGATTAGCTACGGCGGGAAACGTGTGGCGACGGTGTTCGCGACAATGAACATGAGCGGGAACCTCGGGGCCAGTCTGTTCCCGATCGCAGTCGGCTGGATCGTAAAAGAAACCGGGAATTGGAACTACGTCCTCCTGTTGTTCTCGGGGATGTTCGCTGGCGGTGCTGTCTGCTGGGCAATACTCAACCCCAAAGGGACGCTCTTTGATGAACCCCGGGAGCCACAATGACTACCCGTGTTGATACGCCGCAAACTCGATGCCGGGCTGGTTTCGCTCGAGCAGACATCACTCCGCCGGTCGGCATTTATCACCGCATGTGGGGCGCAGCACTCCACGACCGCGCAACGGGAGTTCATCGCCCGCTACTGGCAACAGCCCTGTGGCTCGAATCAAACGATGGCTTAGGCAAACAACTCGTGATCGGCCTCGATCACTGCCTGTTGGATCGCGCGGAATTTGCCAACATTCGCGAACGTGTCAGTCGGGCGACATCAATTGCCACGGAAGATGTGTTCGTCTCAATGTCGCACACGCATGGATCGGCGTGGATGTCCCGTTCGCGCTCCCACTTACCCGGTGGCGATCTGATCGGGCCATATCTCGACCAACTGGCCGAAACGTGTACTCGCCTGGCTACGGAGTCCGCATCAGCCGCGCGCCCGGCAATGATCCTTTACGGCAGGGCTCGGTGTTCGCTCGCTGCGCATCGGGACTTCTGGGATGCGAAGACAAAGCAATTCGTATGCGGCTTTAACCCCGCTGGCCCAGCAGATGACACGGTGTTGCTGGCAAAGGTGATCG
>DASZJS010000658.1:0-6436 GCA_035947935.1 Gemmata sp.
TTTCGCCTGCTGATCGGAATACTGCATATACCACATCACTCCGAAAGCGATTGTGGTGAGAACGAAGAACACGAGTGAAATCACGAGAGGCAAACTTGTTTCTTTCGTTGGTTTCTTGGCCATGGGTTCCTCATCGGGGGGCCGGGTTGTTGCAGAAGTGCGGGGAGAATTGGTTATTCACCAGTGGCCGCATATTTGAGCATAAAGCCGCTCACGCCCGAGTCAACACGAAAGATGAGACGACTGACCCGGGCTGCGGGGATTATGCCACGGATGCGGGTGGTGCGGGCTGGTCGCATCAATTGGGACAGACCTTGACACTTTACCGATCCAAGGCGTATGCTTCCCTCACCCTCATCGTTCTCTGGCTCAGGTCTCGATTTGCCATCCGCGGACCTCGACAATTGCTGTATGTAATGTGAAACATTCCAAGTAAAAAGTTGAAGACTTTTGAGATTTCTGATCGACGATGGAACAATTGGTAACCGGAAACTGTCCGGACCAAAGTTTTCCAATCTCAAATCCTCAATCAGAAATCGAAATCGCTGACGATCACTATCGCTTTGAACTTGGTCGAGCTTTACCAGTAATCCCGTAGACGAAAAGGTCCACCCCCCAATGCCCGATCCGGCTCCCACGGGCAGCCTGTATTTGCTGGATGCCCACGGGCTCATTTTTCAGATGTTTTTCGGCGTCAAGGGCGGCATGACCGCACCCGATGGACGACCGACGAACGCAGTCTTCGGGGTCACTCGTGCCCTGATGGATCTCTACGACCGTGGGGCCAATTATCTGATTGCCGCTCTCGACCACATGGAGCCGACCTTTCGCGAGGCAATCGACCCGAACTACAAGGCTCACCGCGACCCACCGCCGCAAGAGCTTCTCAGCCAGGAGCCACTCATCCAAGAAGTGATGGAAGCGATGCGGATTCCGTTCCTCATCGTACCCGGTTATGAGGCCGACGATATCATGGCGACGGTCGCCAGCGAGGCCGCGGCTCGTGGTCTCGATGTTTTTCTCTGCACTGCCGATAAGGATTGTCGACAGCTCATCACCGACAAGGTACGCGTTCTAAACCTTCGCAAACCCGAGGGTGGGGAACTGCTCGATGCTGCGGGCGTGCTTGCCGACTGGGGAGTACGCCCCGATCAAGTCATTGATTTTCAGGCTCTCGTCGGCGATTCTGTAGACAACATTCCAGGAGTGCCCGGTGTTGGGCCAAAGACGGCAAGCAAATGGCTCCAGGTGTTTGGCACCCTCGACAACATTATCGCAAACGTCGACAAAGTTCCGGGGGGGCCGAAGACTAAAGCTGCACTTCAGGAATCAATCGCGAATGGTAATCTTGCGAAAAGCAAAACACTCGTCACTCTGAACCATACCGTGCCACTCAAGTTCAACTGGGAAGGGTGGCGGCGAAAGGACTGGGACGGACCACGGCTACTCGAACTCTTTCATGAGTTCGGGTTCCGGGGCTTTGCAGAGCGGGTCCGGAGGACGCTTGCCTCATCTGGCGCAACCAAGAATGCAGCCGCGCTGGAAACGGCTGGCCTCAGCCCAACGATCGTTGCGGAATCAGCCAGTGTTCCAAGCGAAAGGAAAACCGGGAAATCCGCCACCTCCAGACCCGGCAGTATCGACCTGCTCTCGTTCATCGGTGAATCGAATGAGACCCCTCTGGAGACTGTCGAAGCTGCATTAGTTTCGGATGACTGGAACTATGCTGGCTATGAACTCATCGACACCCCTGCACGTTTTCATCCTTTTCTCACTGAACTCAAAAAACAGACTCGTTTCGTCTTCGATCTTGAGACCACGGGGCTCGATCCATTTAGTTCGGATATTGTGGGTTTTGCCTTTTGTTGGAAGCCGGGAACCGCGTTTTATCTTCCCGTCCGAGCATCGGCGGAAGATGCGAAACTCGATCCAACAGCGACACTCGAAGCCCTCAAGACGATACTCGAGGATCCGAGTGCGAGTAAGATCAACCAGAACATCAAGTATGACCAGATGGTTCTCGCTGCCCAAGGAGTAAGCCTTGAGAATGTGGCGGGCGATCCGATGATCGCCCACTATCTGCTGGAACCGGGAGCCAGATCGCACGGGCTCGACGATCTCACTCTTCACTACCTCAAACACACAAACATCAAGATCGAGAGTCTGATTGGCAAGGGGAAGAAACAGCTCACGATGGATATGGTCTCGACGACAAAAGTTCGTGATTACGCTTGTGAAGATGCCGACACGGCATTCCAACTTGCTGCGCGGTTTGAGCCACTGCTGGAACCGGCGGGACTTCGGAAACTGTATGACTGCCTGGAAATTCCGCTGATTAGTGTTTTGGCGGACATGGAACGGAATGGTATTCGCATCAATGGGCCATATCTGAAGAAACTTAGCGAGGAAATGGCCATCGAACTCGCTGCACTCGAAGAGGAAATCTATGCCCTTGCGGGACATGAATTCAACATTGCTTCGCTCAAGCAACTTCAAGTTGTCCTCTTCGATGAACTGAAGTTGCCCGTGCAGAAACGGACGGGCATCAAGAACGAACCGAGTACGGACCAAGAGTCGTTGGAGCGACTGGCGGCCCTGGGTCATCAACTTCCGAAGAAAATGGTCGCGTACCGGCAGGTGACAAAGCTCAAAGGCACTTATGTGGACGTCCTTCCCGGAATTGTGAATCCGAAGACTGGGCGGATTCATACCTCCTTCAACCAAGCCACGGCCGAGACAGGGCGACTGAGTTCAAGCGACCCGAATTTACAAAACATCCCCACGCGGACAGAGCAGGGGGCGCAACTCCGCAAAGCGTTTATCCCACACGATGGCTGGCAACTTGTCACCGCAGACTACTCGCAGGTCGAGTTACGGTTACTCGCCCACTTTTGCGGCGATGAAACCCTTCGCGCAGCGTTCGCGGAGGATCGCGACGTTCATGCTGCTGTCGCTGCGGAGATATTCAAGGTGCCAGTTTGGGATGTGACCAAGCAACAGCGCGGGTTGGCAAAAACCGTCAACTTTGGCGTTCTTTACGGCATGAGTGCATCGGGTCTCGCGATGCGATTAAGTATCCCGAGGGCCGAGGCCGAGCGGTTCATCGATGCCTATTTCCGACGGTATCCCAAGGTTTTGGCGTATCAGGATGCCTTGCTGAGGCGTTGCCGTGAAATCGGATATGTTGGAACGATCCTGGGTCGGAAGCGGTACTTCAATCCGACAGCGATTCGGTCGAAGTCCACTTACCACTCGCGAAATCAAGCCGAGCGTGAAGCAATCAACATGGAAATTCAGGGTTCGGCAGCAGACTTGCTCAAGCGAGCCATGCTTAGTGTCGATGCCCGCCTGAAACGAGAAAAACTTGCGGCGAAAATGTTGCTGACGGTCCACGATGAGCTTGTTTTCGAGGCGCCTCCAAGCGAGGTGGCGAAACTGGCGAAGATTGCCCGCGAGGAGATGACGGGGGCGATGAATCTGGATGTGCCGCTGAAGGTGGATGTTGCTGCCGGGCCGAACTGGCTGGATGTTGAGGATGTGTGATATGGCGACTGGAACCCCAGCTGTAGGCATTGAATACCCGAGTGGCGATGGGAAGCCGATGGCCGAAACGTGGCTGCACATCCGGGCAATCATGTGGTTGCAGCAGGCGTTGGAGGACTTCTTTCGGGCTCGTCCCGATGCATTCATTGCCTCGGATCTGTTTTGGTACTGGGAAGAAGGGAATCCTTCAGCCTGCATGGCACCGGATGTGATGGTGATACTTGGCGTGGCGCCACGCGATCCACGAGAGCGTCGCAGTTTCTATTCTTGGGAAGAGGGTGGCGCGATCCCGGTCGTTGTGTTTGAAATGGCCTCGCAAAATACCTGGCGCGAAGATGTGGGTGAAAAGTACAACCGTTATGAATCACTTGGCGTGCAGGAGTATTTTCTGTTTGACCCGGAGGGTTTATATCTTGTGCCTCCGCTTCAGGGCTACCGTTTGAACGGCACTGCATACCGTCGGCTTCGTCAGAATGAACTGGAGAGCGAACTTGGGTTTAGCCTTCGTTCCGAGGATACGATGCTCCGCCTGATCGATACACGCACACAACAACCCATCCTGACTCGCGCTGAGGCAGTTGAGGCCGAGCGGCAGAAAGCCGAGGCACTACAGGCCGAGGCCGCATCGGAGCGTAAGAGGGCTGACTCACTGCAATCCGAAGTCGAACGCCTCAAGGCATTGCTTCAGAAGTACGGTCAGGCGAATGGGAATGGTTCGTGATGGGGGTTGTATTCGCCAAAATTCACAAGGGCACTGGATGTGGAGGGCTTGTCTGGGTAAATAGCCGCACTCGCCATCGTGTACTCCTGATCGCCAGAGGGATTGGATCGATTGGGTACGATGGTCGAGAGCGGAGGGAATCGCGATGAGGGGGATTCGCGTAATTTACTTGGGATGGTTCGTGACGGGTGTTCTGGCGAGTCTTGGGAGTGCTGGATGTTGCTGTTGCCCGTGCTGCTGTCCCTGTACCCAGAAGCCTAAGCCTGAGACAGTTGACCCAGAGAAATCTTTCTCGCCCGGAAGCCGGGGGGATCAACCCTCTCACCTGTCCCCTGAGGCGATTCATGGGGGAATCATCTAAGGAGATGACATGAACAACAGGGAGCAGGCGTGAGACAATGGCGGCACGGGTCAAAGCCGGTGATTGGTCTAATCGGCGGGATTGGTGCCGGAAAGAGTACTGCTGCCCGTTGTTTTGAGAGTCGCGGTGGAGTGGTGATCGATGCTGATGTCATCGGTCACGCTGCGCTCGAACAAGCTGATATCATTAGGAAAATCGTGGGACGGTGGGGTGATCGAGTCAGAAAAACCGATGGTTTGCTCGATCGTCGAGCAATAGCCCAGATTGTTTTCGCGAACCAGGAGGATCGGAACGCCCTCGAAGAGATGGTGTTCCCGTATATAGGTGAGCGGTGCAGACTGGAGATTGCCGCGGCACTCCGCGATCCTGCTGTCCTATTCGTGATATTGGATGCGGCTGTGATGTTAGAAGCAGGATGGAATGAAATCGCGGATTGGATCGTCTATTTGGATGCCCCGCGCGAATTACGCCTGGCCCGGGTTGCAGCACGGAGCGGGTGGACCGATCGTGATCTCGCCGCTCGGGAAACTGCACAGTGGACACCCGAAATGAAAAAAGCCAAAGCGGATGCAGTCCTCATCAACGCCGCGGGTGCCGAGGAACTGCAACTACAAGTGGATCGGTTGCTTGAAGGATGGCATTTGTTGAGACAGTGATGGACGGTACCCAATACGGAGTCCGAGTTCTTGCCAGAATGTTGCTGGCGTTCAAGGAGCGCAACCGCGTCTCCCGCCAGTGACCGGACCCACAGCCGAAGGTTTGTTTTTGCCCGCCGGTATGAGGTTTCCCATGTCTGACATCAAGGCCGAAGTGACCAAGACCACCCGCTCATCGGGAACTCGTTCGCGCTCACGTTCGCGCTCCGAGACTGCGTCTGCCGAAGAGGTGCGTCCCGCATCAACGAGCGAAGATGAGGGTTTCGCTTCCGGGATCGTCGATGATGGAAAGGCGAGCACGGAAGCGAACTCAGCTGCCTCCCCTCCAGTTCCTGTGCTGGTTCCGGCAGTCCTGCCACAGGCTGCGGTACCTCAGCCTCCCGTTCATGCGGAGCCGGTCGCTCATGAACCACCTCCAGCGGTTCATGTGGCTCCCACAACGCCGGCCTCGCACCGCATCGAGTCGCCTTCGATTGACCCGAACGAACACGGCTTCGATGCCGAAACGAACTCACGCTACGAGGAGATCAAGAAGGGGAACACCTACATCACTGAGCTGCAACACATGACCATTGCGCAGCTCCAGAAAGCAGCGAAAGAGGAAGGCGTTCCACGAGAAGAGTACGTTGGGCTCAAGAAACAGGATCTGATCTTCCGCATCCTCAAGGAGCGGGTGAAGGCCAACGGCCTCATGTTCGGCGAGGGCACTTTGGAGGTGCTACCCGATGGGTTCGGGTTCTTGCGCAGCCCCGATTACAACTATCTTCCGTGCCCTGACGACATCTACATCTCCCCCAGCCAGATTCGACGCTTTGGACTGCGCACCGGGGCCGTTGTTGCCGGTCAGATTCGTCCGCCAAAGGAGAACGAGCGTTATTTCGCCTTGTTGCGTGTCGAGGCGATTAACTACTACGAACCCGATCTCCTGACTCAAAAAGTGGTGTTCGATGACCTCACCCCATTGCATCCTGACCGACGTCTCAAACTCGAAACCGACCCTTCTGAACTGAACACACGAGTGATCGATCTGATTACCCCGATCGGGAAGGGCCAGCGTGGGCTCATCGTTGCACCGCCGCGAACTGGCAAGACCGTGTTGCTCCAGAAAATGGCCAACTCCGTCATCAAGAACCATCCAGAATGCTACGTCATCGT
>DASZJS010000659.1:0-3647 GCA_035947935.1 Gemmata sp.
TTTACATCAATGATTAAACATGAACTCCCTGGAGTTCATGATCGCCCAAAACACATCCTCAAGGGCTTGCTGCTTGTTCGGGTTCGCGTTCACGATGCCAAGCAGATTCTTGAACTCTTCCTGATTCGGTGGCCGGGTCAGACAACGAAGGTACAGATGCTCGATGATCTGTGCTGGCGTCTTCTTTTCCTGCAACATTCGACCTACCAGATTGCCCTGAGCAATCTTCGGCTCGACTGTACTGCCGTTAAGCAAGTGTAAGCTCTGCGATAGCGTTGGTTCCAATCGCACCTCGCACGAACAAACGGTTTCTCGCGTGGGACGACCGAACGTGGTGAGGAAGTAGGTCGTTACGCCGCCATCGGCGATCTGCACGGCCCGCGCTCCGTTCGGCAACCCCTGGAACTTGTTCTTGGTGTCGGTCACCTGCGTGATGAGATCGAGCATCGTCTCCGCCCTAATGCGGCGAATCGGACCACGGGCAAAGTTTCGCGTGTCAGATTCGTTTGTCTTCGATGGCTGCGTTGATCGCTGATAGGTCTGCGATGTGCAGATGTCGCGCACCAGCTTCTTGAAGTCGTATTTGTACCCGGTGAACTTCTTCCCCAGTTCATCGAGTAATTCCTGGTTGCTCGCCGGGTTCGAGATGCGGACATCATCGACTTCGTTGATGATTCCCCGACCGAAGAAGTGCGCCCACACAATGTTCGACAGGTTCTTGGCGAAGTAAGGGTTCTCTGGGCTTGCAAGCCAGTTTGCCAGGACGACGCGGCGATCCTTCCCCGCCACATCGGCCGGAGCAGTGCCACCGAGGAACTTCGGAGGCATCGGTCGATTGCGAACCGGGTGGTTCACTTCGCCGCCACCGCTGTTGAAGACAATCAGTTCGCGGGGATCATCGCCGCCCTTTCGGCCGATTTGTGTGAAAAACGCTGCGAAGGAGTAGTAGTCATCCTGTGTCCAGCGGTCGAATGGGTGGTTGTGACACTGCGAACACTGAATCCGCATGCCCATGAATACCTGAGCAACATTCTCTGTCACCTTCAGGACATCGGTTTCAAGCTGGTAGTAGTTCGTCACGGGGTTCTTGAACGTGCCGCCATTGGCCGCGAGCAGTTCCTTCACCCATTCATCGGTTGGCACGTTGCGGGCGATCTTGTCCTGGAGCCAGTTGTAATACAGGAGCATCGCCTTGTAGCTAACTTGATTGCTGGAACGGATCTGGAGCAGTTCCGCCCACTTCAGCACCCACAGTTCGGCGAACTCCTTGCGGTCGAGCAGTTCATCGACCAGCAGTTCCCGCTTGTTCGGCAGAGTGCTGACCATGAACCGGGCATGTTCCTCGGGGGTTGGTAGGATGCCAATGACATCCAAATACACTCTGCGCACGAACACTTCATCGGTACAGAGCCCCGATGGCTCGATGCGGAGCTTCTTCAGTTTGTTGTTGATGAACGTATCGACGTAGTTGGTTTCAGGTGAGTTCGGCCACGTGAACTGAAGGGCCTTTGGCAATGTGATGAATGGTACGCCGATGGTGAACGTGTGAAAGCGGGCCATGACAAAGGCTTCGCCTCGTTCCCCTGCGGTCACACTACCATCGCCATCAATCTTCGCCGAGTTCTCGTTATTGGTGAGGAAGAGCGCTAGGCTTGTCACGTCGCGGTCGGTGCCATCGCTGTACTTCGCACGCACGACGATCCGCTGCTTCTCGCCCTTACCATCGAGAACAGCGGAAGGGGGGAACACCTCCATGCTGACCGGCATCGCGACGGTGGCGGGATCGAGTGGCGCATCAGCTTCGAGCCAGCGAATGAGCGATTGATAGTATTCATCGCCCTCACTGATCCTTTTGCCGCCGGTGTGCGGCACCTTGCCGCAAGCTTTGTCGATGAGCAAGCTCTCGACTGGCATCGCGAGATTGATGCGACGGCCGTTCAACTCGCGGGTGAGCCGGTAGTGATCGCCATCGGGATCAAATCCAAAGAGAGACAGTCGGAAGCCATCTTTTCCACGAGCGGCGCCGTGGCAGCCACCTACGTTACAGCCGGTTCGCATGAACACCGGCATCACATCTTGCTTGAAAGAGATGGGCCGGTCTTCCTTTGCCTTCACGACCTTTACCGGAACCTTCACAGTCTGACCGTTGAAGGCAACCGACATCTCGGTATTGCCATCGGCAACTGGATAGACGGTGAACTTGTCGAGTCGGACGAGAGCGGGGTTGGCGAACGTCACCTGGGCCTGGGCGGTGACATCGCGCGTGATGCCATCTGGTTGCGTCAGTTGAACGATGAACGATTGCCGGTCGCGCGCTGTTTCGAGATTCACATCGGGTGGATAGACGGCGATGGTCTGGGCGATGGATTCACCACCAAGAACGCAGAGAGCGCAGAGAGAATACAGAGTGAGAAGAAGATGCTGCTTCATCGCTGTCAGTCCTCGTTTTGGGCTTTGTCTTAACTCCGCGATCTCTGCGTACTCCGCGGTGAACTATTGCTTCTTCGGTGGTTCTTCCTTCTTGGGAGCGGGCTGTCCCCCTGCCTGGGCTTTCTCACGCTCCTCTTGCTCAAGCCGGAGCTGTTCCAGTCGCGTGAGCCGCTTGGCCGGTTGCGCTGGGGTCATTGGGGGTGGTGTTGGTGTAGGCGTCGCGGTTGGTGTGGGGGTCGGGGTTGCGACTGCCACTTTGGGTGGCAGTGGCACATCAATTCGCAACTCGGTCCCACCGGTGTTTCCGGTGATGAGTTCGCCGCCACGGTCGATCACGATCTGGGCAAAGATCCCACCGTGCTTCCCGGCCGGGCTTGTTTTGTCCGCAACAATGGAGAACGCGATTTCCTTGGTGTCCTTGGTCAGTTCGAGTTCTTGTGTGGTCACCTTGGCAGGCAACCCGAGAATGCGAACCTTGGCCTTCCCCTCAAAGGGTGTGGCAACCGCGACCTTGCAGAATAATTGCGTCTGCTGTCCCTGCTCAACGGCGGGTCGCTCCATCGTCAGGTTAACGAGCGGTGGAGCGACTTCGAGTGTGAACAACTGGCTGGAAACCCAAACCGGCCCCTTCCCAGCATCGGCAACCGCGTGGATGGCGGTCTTCCACTTCCGTGGCCCAGCGTTCGGGGCCGCGTTCATCGGCAGCACGGTTTCGATCGCGTTCTCGGGGATGACAGCCGAGCCCTGGATACCCAGACCCGGTGGCGTCCACAGCGAGAATACCGTGATCGCGCCTTTGAACCCTTCGGCCCGCTTGGCCACGATCCGTAAGTTGAACGAGCCGTTCTGAACCAGCGGCACCTTGGGCTCGATCACCTCGATTGAGTAAGGTGCTGCATCCGCAACCGCAACGGCGGTGCGGTTGTTGTTGTGTCGGGTGTACGGAACATTGTTCGGGCCGATACTGAACACCGCATCGAACTCTGTTTTGACCGGCACTTTCACATTCGGGTCGGCGTGTGCGGCGGTGATGGTGGTGAGGAATCCGCCTGTCGGGGCATCGGGCTTGGCCTCGAACACCACGGGGATGACGTTCAGCCCCGGGTCCATCTGATCGGCTGCAAAAGTCACGCCGGGTGGCAGTTTTTCCAGACCCAGCACGAGCGGACCACCAAAGTCCGCGCGGTTGGCAATCAGCAAAGTCGCATATCGGTTCC
>DASZJS010000660.1:0-12629 GCA_035947935.1 Gemmata sp.
AAGAATTGAGTTCTTGGCGAGCCGGGAGCGTGAGCGACCGGAGTTCATCACTTCTCTCGATTTGTTCAAATCACTCGGTTGGTATCCGCGGTTTCCGCTGGTAGAGCGATTTCAGGCCCAGGAGTTTCAGGCCGGTGGCGAAGAGGATGTACAGTTCCATTCCGAGCGAGTTGTGGCGGATGTAGAAGAGGTCGTAAACGACTTTATTCTTAACGCTCCGAACGCACGTATCCGGAGGCAAATGAATCTGGGCAAAGCCAGTGATCCCGGGTTTAACTGCGTGTCGGCGGTCGTAACCGGGAACGGATAGTCGCAATTTGGCGACGATTTCAGGGCGCTCGGGGCGCGGCCCGATGAGGTTCATATCTCCTCTCAAGACGTTCCACAGTTGCGGAAGTTCATCGAGGTGTAGCTTCCGAAATATCCTACCAACAGGCGTGATGCGTGGATCGCCGGGAGGACTCCATCGTGGACCGGTCTGGCGTTCGCAGTTGTGGTACATGGTGCGAATTTTGTAGAGCGTAAACACCTGCCCACACCGACCAATGCGCGTCTGTGTATAGATCGCTGGACCGCGGGAAGTAAGACGGACAAGCACGATGGAGGCAAGCATCAGGGGTACGGCAAGAACCATCAGGCCTGCAGTCAGTGCATATTCCACGACCACCCTGACCTGCTCCCCGATTCCAGCAAGCGGAATCTGGGAATCGGGCAAGGACGGAGTTGGTCGGAGTCGGGTCACGGCAGTAGTTCGCAACGCGGTCCTTGGGTTCGCCAGCCCGGACAGCCGGGACGTCTGCTGCGTCATTGGTGCTGATCCTCCGCGATGAAATCCGAACAGTACTCGGTAGGGCGAGTCGTTATTAATCCTCCGGCATGGTGTTCGGAGTACGGAGAACCAAAATCGGCGGTCATCTCACGTCTTTGGTTTTCCGATCCACATTCCACTTTCCGAACTCCACGCTGGAGAAGTAATGACCACTAGCGACTGAATCCCGTGGCGAACTGAGCCCACGCAGTAGCCACGAACGCCTGGGTCACTGAGTCATCCTCATGGGCTCGTTCGTCGCCATCGGATTCCGGCAATGGAGTTGCAACATAGAGCTTGAATAACTCTGGAACTGCGTTGAGACGCTTCGCAAACTGCCACCGCGGGTTGTCCGGGGCAACCCAGTTGCCGTCCGTACTCCACGCCCAGCGAATGCGAACGCGGTCTATCCGCGTTGCGGTCTTCTTCTCGAAGTCCGCGATATAAAACGTCGCAGTTTCACCGCTGGGTAAATCGATGGAGTCCTTTCGCGGTCCGCGCAGACACTTGTAACCGCTGCCAACGTAACACACATCGGGTGTATGCGTGGAGACCGATCCGGGGATGCCGCTGATGATGGTCACCACCCCCGACTGCTGGGTTGAAGTGGAAACATAGCGTCGCGAGGTAGCGGTGCTCCGTTCGTAGATTGGCATCTCGGTCGGCACTTCGGTCGGGTGCCAATCCTCGAACCGGATTTCCAGAGCGTGCAACCGTAGAGTACGTGCCGGATCCGGAGCAAAGACCGACCATCGCTGAGTCACCGCCCCGTGACCGAAGGCAGCCCCGGCAATCAGCCCGGCAACAATCAGAAATGCTGGTGTTTTCATGGTGGTGTATGCCGTCCAGTGAATCCGCGAGAACCCGAACACTTGAGGACACCTGAAGTGCCCATTAGCACAATGCTTCCTGCTCGGTGGCCCCGATATACACGACGCCCGAGTACGGAATCTCCATCGCTGCGATGCGTTCGGCGGCACGCTTGAGGAGTGGGCTGGTTGTTTCGCGGTAGTGGGCGCACACCAGCACCACCTCACAGCGTCGGGCAACCTCGACGGACTCGGCCGCTGTGAGCAGGGCATGCGAGTGCAGCACCACGCAGTCGTATGGCCCCTTCAGCTTGGTGAGGAGTGCTTCGAGTTTCTCCCCGGTGATCGCCTTGCGTGCTTCATCCGACCACTTACCCGCCGGCAGCAGGTGCAAGCCATTCGGCAGGAACTGGAGGGCCGATCGGGGATCGGTTTCCGCCCGGAGCAGTTCGCACACACCATTGAGATTTGTCACCCCAGCAAAGGCATGCAGTTGCGGATCGCGGAGGTCGAAATCGACGATCAGTGTCTTGTAGCCACTCTGGGCGAGGCTACTGGCGAGGCCAAACGCGGTGAATGCCTTGCCCTCATCCCCAATCGGACTGGTGACGGCGACCGTGGTGGCTCCTCGCGCTAGCCACGTCTGGGTGACGTAGGCTCGAAGTTTGTCGATCGCCTCGTTCGCGGCCGCTCGCTTTACAGGATCTTTTCCGGTCGCTTCTCCCGGCTGGCAGGGGATCACCCCAACCACTGGGACGTTGCTCGCGCCTTTAACATCGCCGAGAGAACTCACCCGCTTGGTGAACGTCTCAAATGCGATAACGCCCAGAGCCATCAGTCCGAAACCCATCAATCCCGCAAACACCGTACCGATGATCTGTTTCTTCGTATCCTTCTGAGCCGGATTCGATGCCGGCTGGAGTAACCGCACGCGGGCGGAAGAACTCAGTTCCATCTGCGTGAGGTAAAACTGTTGAACCAATCGGCGGTAGATTCCGTCCGTACCTTCCAGCTTGCTGATGTCCGGATCGTAGTGTGAGTCCGGGCCAAAACCCCTGCCAAGGGGGAAAGGAATTGCCGCGAGTTGTTGCTCGGCCCGTTTGTGAAGTTCCTTGTCCGTCTCGTATTCTTCCTGGAGTCGCTGGAGCCTTCGGATCACCTCTTCCATTTCCAAACCAACCTTGTTGGCCTCGGCGACGCGTTTCTCGCGTTCAAACAATTCTGCTTTTTCTTTGCGAAGTTGGACGAGTTTTAACTCATGCGCCTCATACGTCCGTTTCAGTTCCAGGACGCCGGGAGAGTTTGGATCGCTGGATGTTGTTTGCCGGAATTCGTATTCCCGCCTTGCTCTTGTCGTCTTCAGGGATTGGCTGACCACATCGATGTCTCTCTCAACTGCATCGAGTGTGCCCGGTGCTACCGGGGCGTTCTGGATCGCATCCATTTTCTGTTTGAGTAGGGTCAATCGCCGCTTTTCATCGTTCATCGCCAGCGGCAGTTTTTCGATCTGTGCCATGAGACCCGCAACCTTGCTAATGAGGATCTGGGGATTAATACGACCGAGATCCATGCCGGGAGGTGGCAACGTAATCTGGCTTCCGGGGGGTAGTCCCGTCGCTGGTGGAGCGGCTGCCCCTCCGGGAGCTGCTTGAGCGACTGGGGCCGCCGGTCCTCCCTGAGCCACTGCGGTTCCTGGCGCAATTGGCGGGAGTGGAATTGCTGGCATCGGGGCTGCAATGCCGTCGGGCGGAACGCCACCGGCCGGTATCACGCCTGCGCCAGTCACGCCAGGAGCTGGAGTAGTGTTGGATCCCTTCCCATTGGTTTTCTCCACACCCTCCACACTCTGATCGAGAATTTTTCGCATCTTCAGAGTCTGATCTTCGACTTTCTTCACGAACTCTTGCTTCTCCTGAACTTCCTTCATGATCACCTCGGACATGAACGCCTTTTGCACGGCATCCACAATCTTCTTGGCATCGGCTGGTTCGTGACTCTTGAACGTGACGCGGATCACCTCGGACCCATCCTGCCAGGTGACGATCAGTTCCTCTTCCAAGTACTTGATGGGATCTTTTTGGGCCTTGATCGTGGGTGAATCCTTGAGATCCCGCAACGCAGCGTTCAACACAAAATCCGACTTGATGAGTGCGGAGATGGTTTTCAGGTAAGTAACGAAGTCGGTTCGAGCCTGATTGGGGTTGTTCTGGTTGCCCAGAGCAATCGGGACCGAGACCACTTGCAAGAGCGCGGTGGATTCGTACTTGCTGGCAAGCAGTTCCCACGCGGCGTAGGCACCGCCGCCACCCAGGAGCAGCCCACAGAAGACGATCTTGAGCCAGTGCAACTGGAGATAGGTGAGAATTCGGAGATTGCTGCCTTCCTCGGCTGGCTTAGCGCTGGGCTTTACCGGCGCGGTTGGCCGCGGCGGAGCCGGAGCGTGCTTTACCGTGGAAAGAGGCGGAGTAACCGGAAGAATGTGTGGCGTGTGCATATCGATTTCCGAATCCATTCGGAGCCAACACCCACCTCCTTCCCACCGCGAGAAGGAGGCTCAAAAAGCCATCCAGGCTTGGTTCCCAGAAAATGATCTTGGAACCGGGCTGGCAAATACGTGCGAGTCTCTTCAACTACGAAACTGGAACCGGGAACCGGTAACTCCGGGTGAATCGGGATCCAGCACGAGCTTTTTCAACACCCAAACTTCGAGCGCCAGGAGAGCGAGACCAATCAGCATCATGAGATATCCGTAAACATCGTGCAGGAACTCCGCGCTCTTGTTGCTCACGATCAGATAGCTCAACCCGGTTGCGGTGATCCGGAGGACGTTCGACACGATTGCAATCGGAATGATGCCGAATAGCACCATCAGCTTCTCGAAGCGGCTTCGCTCCATCAGCAGCACAGCCCCCACCGAGAACGCGGCAAACGTAACGAGCATTTTCAATCCGCTGCAGGCATCGACGACGCCGAGCCGGACTTCATCGATCAGAATCAGGTTTCCATCTTGAATCGCAGGTTGCCCGAGAGTTTGGAGCAGATAGGTACTGCTCGCGGTTGCGGCAACTTTTAGGGGTTGGCCGACGTTCCGCTCCAACTCGTACGGCAACGGAACCATGAACACCAGGAACCCGATTGCGGGCCCGGTGCGCTGGAGCAGAGGCCGGCCCCCTACAACCAAACTCACGGCAACGAATGCGAGAAGAAGAGATGCTGCATCGAGTTGATGGAACAGAAGACTGCCGGCGACAATACGCATTCCGAATGCAAGGATGAGGAGCCCATAACCGATCGCTGGCTTGGGGCTGGGAATCAATGGACCCGCCTGCCACGCTCGACGAAGCAAGTAGCCGGAGAAGATTGGTACAAGGAAGCCGTGGGAATACTGAGGATCGTGCAACCACTTATCCGCAAAGACGCGGAGCATGGGCATATACGCCCAGCCGAGCAATCCACCGAGCACAGCCAGAGGCCACAACGGCGGTTTGGTTGCGGTGGAACTCGATGGAATCAGCGCTTCGGGGGTCGACATCCGTGTCCCTGTACGATAGGAGCCAATCCACGCAGGCGAACTGATTGCCGCGAATCGCTTCCATGATTCCGCACTATCAGCCGGGTGGATTCTTGCAGATGCCTGGAAATGGAATCAACCCCAATGTGGAAAGTGGTTGCCCTCACCTCCAGACCCCCTCTCCCTGAGGCGCTAACGCTCTAGTTCGCCGGGACACTGAGACCTTGCTCCGCCCACGCGTGGATGGGCATTCTGCCCGCGCATCGCGCATGGGCAGACTGTCAGCAGTTCGGACGTTCAGTTAACGGGGTCAGAAGAGTTTGCCAGGGGTGTCAGTAATCTCACAAGATTGCGATGATGCGTTTGGCACTTTATCAAGGCATTTCCCTTCCCATTCTCAGATTCAAACACTAGCCGCCGTCACAAATCGTCATGTGTCAAAACCCCTTGGCGCATGCCCAATGACAAGAATCACCACTTCAATCATAAATAAACTCGTGATTTGTACTGACTAACCGATCTCATGCCTATCCCTGTTCTCGCCCCCCGGTGACATCATCCGAATGACCAGCCGTTTGGGGAGCAGGTCTGGGCGAATGATTCATCGTACGACCCTGACCGCGCGAAGTATAGCGACGTGGTGGTAGCCAACACCCTAAAACCATGCCCAAATCGCGGATCAGAACGCTTGTTGGACGCCGAACCAGAATTGAACCGGAGTCGCAGCGTTGATCGTCTTGGCCACATCGAACCGGAGCGTTGCGCGTTCTATGAAGCTGAATAGCGCAATATCGACCCGTAACCCTGCCCCGAGGGCATGTGCCACACCATCCACCGATCGGCCGTTCGCATACACTTCGCCCACATCATAGAAGGCAGCCAACCAAATGTTTCGCGCGCCTGCGACATGATCGAGTGCATCCCACTCAATATTGCGCGCAAGCGGGATCCGAACCTCCGCGTTCGCAACCCAGAGGGCGTTACCTTGTCGCTGTGCCAAGTCAAATCCGCGGAATAGAGTGTCGCCGCCGAGGGCGTAGAACTGACCGTAGTTCGGCCATGCCCCCATCGCGACAATCCGCCCCGCAACACGCCAGGACTCCAACGGCCCCATCCAATCGGGCAACTGCTGCACTCCCGCAAGTTGGAATCGTCCCTGGGCCAAACCTTGCCAGCCAGCGAATTCTGCGGCCCCAGCGGTTCCTACCAGATCCAACCAGAACCCGCTCTCCGGGTCCCAGTAGGGCGTATATAAGTTCCATTGGTAGTGATACCCGACCATCGCCATTCGATCGTACCTTTCCCCCTGGCTTTGGCGGGGGTAAGGGAGGAAGTTGTCCTGATAGGTGGCGAACACTTCCTGGTACATGATCGGAGGAAGGTAAAGGCTCGAACTCTGCGCGAGGATATCGCGGTAGTAAGCCTCGGCTCGCTCGGGTCCACTGGCACCGGCCATCCCACCCCACGGCCCGGCGATTCGCCGCTCCCAGTTCAATCCGACCTCACAGTGATCGCCCTGCACAATCGCGTCCGCGCCAACCACCATGTCGTTGAAATCTGTCCGATAGGCACCGTAGAATCCCCCGCTGAAGTTTTCGGGGAGGTTCGCTGCTACGCGGAGTCCTGCCATTGTCGAGCGGGTATACCACGGATCGTCATACGATGCCCCCCACACCCAAGGACCGGCCACGAAATTCCACTTGTCGTAGTCGTTGGTGAGATTGGTCTCATCGAGTGCCGTAATCAGCCCGGTGACCCTAAGGTGCCCAGGCGATTTCCAGGCGTTATTTCGCGGGTCTGAATCGAGCAGAACACCATCCGGATCGACCGCAATCTGATCGGGAGCGAATGGCAGAGCGACGTTGACTCGCCATTGCCCATTACCGAGCGGCACAACGGATGCTTGCAGATCAGTTACTTCAACCGGGATAGACATCCCGACGGGAACCCGCACCGTGACCCCCTCAAATCCCGGTTGCTTCGTCGTGAAGCCGACCACCGTTGGTTCCAGGTATTCCCCCTTCTGGTGAACGATCACCGATGCCGTGTAGTGTTCAGTGGTGGCAGGACTTTTCCCGAGGAGTCGGTCTTTGAACCGATCCCAGGCATGCACGCGCGTTCCTTCCGCTGTCTCGATTTCCACTCGCTCGACCGCCCAATCCGTCATTCCCTTGCCGTAGACCCAGCGATCGAAGAACTCGCCCCAGTCGCGGCCCGTATACTCTTCGAGTTCCCTGCGTAAATCGGCCGCCTGAAGCACTCGCCAGGCATATTTCATAACCAGCGTCCGAATAAAGTCAAAAAACGCTGCCTCGCCGAGCCGCGATTCAATCATGCCGAACACTTTGGATCCACGGTCGTAAGCTCCCGTGAACAGTCCGAACAGACTGTGATATTCTGGAAGGGGTTGAGCAGCGGGATGCATCTCGCCATTGCGAATGGCCTGATACATCCCCGCATAGCGATAATTCTGCCGGTTGATATTTGGCAGCCATCCCAAACCCTCCGGCCATTCCAGGAAGGTGTTGTTCTTGCCGAGTTTCTGATCGAGGAGTCTGTGGGCGAAGTAGGTTGCGGCACCTTCATCCATGAACGTCTCGGCATAGCCGTTTGTACCGATGAGGTTGTACCACCACTGATGACACGTCTCGTGCGACACGAGATACTCGACATACCCAACGGCGAGGTGCGGCATCGTGAACACCCGCTCATCGATCATCACGAGCCCCGCGCATTCATTCCCATTCCAACCGAAGAAGGATTCCACAAGAGTGAACTGTGAGGCTGGGTAAGGGCCGAACCACCTGGAATAGACCGGGATTGCTTCCGCGGCGATCCTCAGAATCTCGCGGGCATAAAACTCGTGTTCGGGGAATGCCAGACACCGCAACGGTACAACTTTTCCATTGTCTAGTTTGGCCTCGGTGGTAAACTCCTTGAACCGCGGCGAACACAGAACCGCGAAATCCCGTCCCACGAACTCCTCGGTCTCGATCCGCTTCAAACCATTGGGCAGCTTGGTTTCGGATTTCGTCGCGGCCGGAGTCGCCAGCACCTCGTTATCCGGAAGGGTGATTGTCGCGCGGAACACACCTGCCTCGTTGAACCACGGCTGATGCCAGGGAACGAACGGCATTGGCCGCCAACCTGTATCGTCGCAAAACGCGAGTATCGGAAAGGAGTTGGTCAGGAACGTGACGCCTTCCCAATAGCCCAGCCGACCCTGGGTATTCGGGAGGGTCATCTCGCAAACAACTTCAACGGTGGCCGTTTCCCCAGGATTAACGAAGCACGGAAGCGTGAGCCGCACCGCCGTTACGTTGTTGGCCTCGAACGCAAACGCGAGTGGGATATCGGCGGGTTTGCCACCGACGACTAGCAATCTGGCACCCGTTATTTCTCCATGTCGGCCGGAATGCTCGATCCCAAGGGAGGGTTGGAGACGCAGCATCTCGAGCGTTTTGGCGAGACGCAAATACTCGCCTTTGGGGACGCTGTAATGTGGGTAAAAATTGAAGATAAGGTGGTTTGTGGGTGTCTTGGTTGAGTTGGTCCAGGACACCGCTTGCCGGAGAGTGGCTTTGTGCTGGCTCGTATCGAGTGTGAGGTCGAGATCGTATCGTGGCAGAACGGGTGGCTCCGCAGCGGACACGCGGCCACTCAACAGACACGCAGCAATTGCTGCGATCTGGACAACGAACAACCAGCGGATAGGAACCCCATCCCGCACGCGCCACCGTTTTTTGATAATGAAGGCGTGGCGGAAATACCGATGGTAGATGTTCAGAGCCAGATCAGTTTGGTGGGAAGTTGAACAGAATTAATGGATTGCGCTAAAGTCCCAACTCGATGGCGAAAAAATCATTTCTTGGCTCTCTCGGCCCTGCGGCGACAAGGAAGTTGGCTCAACTCGCGAAGACCCGTCGGCAATTCACCTTCATCCGGAACGAGAACAGGAAGTCCTTGCTTGATAGGAAACCGAACAGCACAACTCAAGCAAACGAGTTGCTGTTGGTCGCGGGTGAGTGTGGCTTCGCGTTCCGGATCGAGCGGACAGCGGAGTTGTGCGAGGAAGGCATCGTCCACGTTCACTATTCTCCGTAAGTGGGAGTTTGCCAATGATGCAGTATATGATCCATCAGATATCGGCGCACCCCGGGGAGCGCCAAAACCCATCCCCGTTCCACCTGAAGTTCTTGCGGCTGCAATCCACGACTTTAATGAAGCCGAAATCGTGGGCGATTTGTCAGAGAAACACCGTTCAAGGTGTGCGGTCATTTAACTGTTTGGCACGTCTGGATGTCCTCGCTAATCCGATATGCTTGGCTAAAGACGGATAATCCGAGATGGCGAATCAGTCCAAGCGGAAACAGACCCGTAACCCAACATCCAGAAGCCCGTCGGTGTCTGCGGAGTCACGGCGGAAGCGGATGGCCGATCGACAGAATGCAGAATGGTAACCCCACGACCCGCCACGGAGAACTCGCTTCTCAAGTTGATCATATTTGTTTTCGCACCACTGCAACACGTTCCCATGCATATCGCACAAACCCCAGGGGTGTGGCCAACCCTTCGCGTAACTCCCAACCTCCGTAGTGCGCCCTTTGTTATCGCCCTTTTTGTCAGTCCCATACGGGTTCTTGCCGTCGCAGTTCGCCTGGGCTCCGTTCAGTTCATTCCCAAAGTAGAATGCCTGCTGGTTCCCTTTGCCTCCGCGACATGCGTACTCCCATTCGTTTTCATGAGGTAATACAAACTTCCCTGCCTTGGCGAATATCATCTCCGCACCGGCTCGCTTGTTTACCTTCTCCAGAAACTTCTGGCAGTCGTTCCATGTCACCTCCTCCACAGGGAAACGTGACGTGACAATAATCTTGTCCTTCTGTAGCGCCTTATTACCGCCTCCGTCCAACTGGAAGAAAGACGGATTGTTCCCCATCACTGCTTTCCATTCCTCCTGTGTCACCGGGTATTTCCCGAGCCAGAAGCCCATGGTTTTGAACTTGCCTCGTTTCGCCTCTGCTTCATCATCCAAGCGATCTGGCCGTTCCCCGCCGAACACCGTTCGCGTGAGGTAACTCTGCTCTTCTTTCGGTGAGCCGAGTTGTGCTTCACCCGCTGGTATCCAGCAGAATTCCATGAATACGCCTTTGGCGATCTCAAATATCCGCACTTCACCTGGCCGTGCCTCGTTCGCTTGGGACGTTTTCTGTTCAGTCGATAGGGCAGTAATCGGACAGGTTAAAGCAGAAAGCACGAGCAGAATGAGCAGACGAAACATGAGGTGCCCCAGTAGTGTGCGGGTTGCCACGTCCGGTACCAATCAAAAAAGCAAAACGATCGAGGTTGTTTCTTGTATCGGCGGCCCAAACCAGTTGCCAAACGCATCAACAAAACACAGCCCATCTTACTGTGGGAGAATCACCGCCAATCCAGATCTAAGATCGGTCGATCGAAGCTCGTTTTCTCCTTGACGGTCAGTATCGTCGTCGGCTTGGTGCCGTCCGCCTGCGCAACGATCACATGCGTCTCGGTTTCAATTAAAGCCTTGGGATCAACATTACCCTTTCTGTCGATCTTAGCCGTTATAGGCGCATCGGGATCGAGGCGTTTCCAGACATAGGCGACTTTCTGCGAATCCGGCGACCAGGAGTAGCCAAGGATTTGGCCGTTCAAGGGCACCTCGGGAAGCCGCGACCGCTTTTTTGTCGTCATGTCGTAAACGTACAGCCTCGGGAAATACCGTTTGTCGGCCCCAAGCTCTTCTTTAAGATCAATGTCTTGGAAGAGAATTCGATTTCCATCGGATGATATTTTCGGGTTCGCTCCGGCGAGTTCCAGCATCGCCACTGTCGGCTGAGGGCGCCAGTGGACATCGGTCAGCGGCGTGACTTTCTTGCTCTCGCGATCGATCAGGGAAAGCTGTTGTGTTTTCTCGGCCGGTTGGTAGGTAACGGCAACAAAAGACTTCCCGTCCGGAGTCACAGCGAACACCTGAGTTGAGGCAGGCATCTCGAGACGAGTTTTTTCCTTCTTTTCGACATCCACCACCCAGTTCGTAAATTCGCAATTCCTCAGTTCCTTGCTCGTAGCCACTTCAGTCACCAGGAGTTTGCCATCGGGAGCCCAGGAGATGTTCTGCGCTGTGATATCGATCTTGGAGGTTTCGTCCTTGTCGGTGAGACTGCGAATGAAGACATGCCGATGAAAGGTGTTGACGTCCTGCGGCCCTTCCCCAATCTTCGACATCTCATTGGCAATGAAGGCAACGCGTTTCCCATCTGGTGAAATCGTCGGCAATTGAAGATAAGCATTCTCCGGATGAGTCGCTGGATCATCGGCAAGCTGTTTTCCTTCCGGGCTCAGGAAAACCAGTTTCCTCACAGTCGCGGGCCGGTTTTGGGCATTCGTGCCCATTTCCGTTTTCCACATCATGAGACGGCCTGGCTTGGACTCCTTACTGACATCCTTGACCGGTTGTGGAGGATCGGCCGGTTTTGACTTTTCATCGGGAGTCGGCTTTGGAGGATCGGCAAGTACAAGGTGCCGCGGCGCAACCGACGGCGAATCAGTCGCTGGCTCGGAGGCGATCAGCACACCTCCGAGCACGGCTGGTAGTACGAGAGCCAATACGAATAACACTCGCTTCAGCTTTTGGATGAACATGGTTCGTATCACTCCGTTTGAAAGAAGAACGACTTGAGCCGGGACGGCACTGGGCGATATCGCGGCGACAATCGCGCGTGCTGCCAGCTCGGAAGGCACATTGGCTAACCCGGCATGGCCAAAAGCCGCGATAGAACCGGCCGCGGAGAATTCGATCCCTCGTTTCCGCAATCGGCCGGCCAGGATCTTGCGGGCCGCGGCCAACCGACTTGAAATGGTCCCTTCGGCGATTCCCAGTTGTTCGGCGGCTTGTTTGCGCGACCGACCCTGGAGTTCGCATAGCACTACCGCGGTACGAAGCGATTCCGAGAGGTTGGCGATTTCTTCATCGAGTACTGCAACAATCTCCGCCGACTCGATCGGATCGACCTGCTGACTGACAGCAGAGGCGAGGGAAGTGTTGGATGCTTCCCGACGACGCCGGCGATCGGCCATGGTGCGAGCCCTCAACGCGGTGCGGCAGGCCACACCGTAAAGCCAGCCAGAAAGAACCGAGGGTGGGCGGATCGACCTGGCTTTCGTGGCAAGCACCATGAAGACTGCCTGGAACGCATCTTCCGCCACGTGGTGACTTCCTGTCACCCGCTTACAAATCCCCAACACCATTGGGCCGTGCCGGCGGACGATTGTGGCAAAAGTCTGCTCATCGCGGTCGTCAAGAAACCGGTGGACCAAATCCGCATCGCTGGGTGCCCCGACTTCCGACTCCGGAAGCCGATGACCCAATTGAAACATCAATTCCGAATGATTTTTGCTCGCCATGCCGTTCTCGGGTTCCAAGTCGAACCGATCCACCCACCTAATCCACGTGCATATTGCCGCGCGTCGGTGGAAA
>DASZJS010000661.1:0-5879 GCA_035947935.1 Gemmata sp.
CCGATCACGCGACCGCGACCAGTGGCTTTGCACAGGCTGGCGTAAAAGATCAGCGATCCGCCGTGGGCCACCCCAGTTTCAACGATGACATCCGGTTTTGTTTGGTGTATTACTTCCTGAATCCGGAGCATGTCCTCGGGCAATTGAATGAGCGGCCGTCCAAGCCAGGTGAAGCTATAGGAATATTTTTGCGTCCACCCGACAGTGAGCCATTCGCGGGATATTAGCCTGAATGCTTCGGGTGAATCGAGGGGATGTTCCTCCCGTCCGGCTGGAGTTTCTGCCGTCACCGTCCGGGTATCGGTATCAATTACAAGTCGCATGGCGATGCCTCCTGCATGAGATCCACAACGAGGGATTCTAAGCTAAGTGTTTCAATGAAAGCTCGTACCTCAGCCGTATAGTTGATCATCGCACGGAACGATGCCGCGGAAGAAAAATCGCTACGCATCTCTGCGCGCACTCAGGACACATTTCAAGCAGCATGCCTGAGTCTCCACCAATTCACAGTTTCCCTCAACCCGTCTTCGAGAGCGATCTGCGGTTGCCACCCAAGTTCATCTCGCAATCTCGTCACGTCTGCGACCAGCAGCGGTGGCTCGGTTGGTGACGTTGGCCGCACTCCGAGCCTGACAAGATCCGGTCGCCCACAAACCATAGCCACCTGTTCGATCACCTCCCGGACGGAAAACGGCTTTCCGGTTCCAACATTCACGGGGCCGGTGATGTTGCTTTGCACCAATGAAACCAAAGCATCCGCGAGGTCATCGGTATGGAGAAAATCTCGCCGCTGAGTGCCAGAGGAACATTCGGCCGGTGTACCTGCGAGCAACGCACGGGCAACGGATGGTACAAGTCGGGCCGGGTGTTCGCGTGGCCCATATAGAAAGAACAATCGTGCCCACGCAACATTCACATCGTTCTCCAGACCGAAGACTTCCGCCCACTCACGGAGTTCGTTCTTGCACTTTCCATACAGCGTTGTTGGACGAATGGGTGTCTCGAACTCACGACACGCTCCCGCGGTCATCCAATCGTACTCCGCGCATGTCCCTGCAATCACAGCCCGTTCGCCACCATATCGGGCGAATGCGTTCAGTAGGTGTTTCGATGCCTCGACCCAGGCATGATTCTCAGGTGAGGTCCAGTATACCCCGGGGACCGCAATCCAGGCGAGGTGAAGGAGATGAGTTGGTTGTACCGCAGCAAGTATTTCCGACACTCCATTGGCATCGAACAGATCGACCGAGTGGAACGGTACACCCATTGGCTCACGGATATTTCGGGCCATTGCGTGAACCGCAAACGCGATCTCGGAAGCACGGGCCACACACGGCAGCCCAAGAAACCCCGTTGCCCCAGTAATCAGCAGGCGGTTCATGGTGAGAAATCCGGGAAGGCAACATCGCGAGCAGCAATGATGCGGGCTTCGCAGGTCGGCCAAACGATCCCAAAAGCTGGGTCATCCCACCGAACGCCGCGAGTTGTTTCGGGATGGTAAAATTCGGACATGTTGTAGAACAGTTCGGTCGCATCGGTCAGTGTTTGGAATCCGTGGGCACAACCAGCTGGGATATAAACAGCCTTGTGATTCTCAGCGGTGATCTCAACCCCCACCCACTTACAAAAGGTGGCCGATTCAGGCCGCATGTCGAGAACCACATCATACGCGGCCCCCCTGGTGCAACGGACAAGCTTGATTTCCTCAAAGGGCGCTGCTTGCCAGTGCATCCCACGGAGAGTACACGCCCGATGGTTGAACGATAGGTTGCACTGTACCCAGTTTGTCGCCAGACCCTGCCCGGCAAACTCATCCCGACACCACGTTCGCGCAAAGAAACCGCGCTCGTCTGCGCGCAACTCGGGCTCGATTACGAATACGCCAGTGATAGAGGTTGTGACAAAACGCATGAGTCCGGGTGGCTCGGCTAAAAGTGAATAGTGGAGAGTTGAGAGTGAAGGACTGAGAGTCTTTGACTTTCACTCTCCATTCTCCACTTTCAACTCTCCACTCGTATTGCGTTGCTTCACGCTACTCGCGGAGTGGGTACGGGAACTATGAACCGGCCACCGCGCTGCCGATATTCGCTCTGTTGCTGAAGGATTTCCTCGGCGAAATTCCACGTCAGGAGCAGTGTGAAATCGGGCTGCTCTTCCAACAGTTTTTCCGGGGAATAAATCTGGAGTCGCGTTCCCGGTGTGAATTTGCCTTGCTTGACAGTACTGCGATCCACCACGAAATCGAGTGTTTCCGAGCCGATACCACAATAATTCAACAGCGTGCTTCCCTTGGCCGAGGCACCGTACCCCGCAATGCGACATCCAGCAGCTTTCAGACCTCCCAGCATCAACCTCAATGTCGCCTTGATTTGACTGACGCGATTGGCGAACTCGCAATAGGGTTGTGAACGGGATACTCCCCAGCTTACTTCCTCCGCGAGGAGCGTTTTGACTTGCGGCGAAACCTCCTGCACTCCTTCGGCGTGGGATGCAAAGAGTCGCAGCGAGCCACCGTGGATTGGGACGCGTTCCACATCCGCGATGATCAGCCCGTGTCGACGGAAGCACCGATCGAGGGCAGTGAGCGAGAAATAGCATAGGTGTTCGTGGTAGATCGTGTCGAACTCGCAGTGATCGAGCATATCCTTGACGTAGGGTGCCTCAATGATGGCAATCCCTGTTGGCTTCAGGATGGTCCGAATCCCTGCGACAAACCCATTCAAATCCGGGACGTGGGCCAGAACATTGTGCGCATGGAAAACATCCGCCTGTAACCCTTCATTTGCCAACCGGTCAGCAAACCCCGAAGTAAAGAACTCTTCGCGGGTGGGAATGCCATGTTGCTCTCTGGCAATTCGGGCGACGTTGAGAGCAGGTTCGATCCCCAGAACCGGTACACCAATGGCTTTGTAGTTCTTCAGCAAATAACCATCGTTACTTGCTGCCTCCATCGCCAGACTATGAGGGCCGAGTTTCCGTTCAGAGACCACACGATTAACCAATGTGGCCGAGTGCCGGAGCATGGTGTCCGAGAACGATGAGAAATAAACGTAATCCCGAAACAGGTCGTTCGGCGGGATCGATTCCGTGATTTGGACAAGAGTGCAGTGGGGGCAAAACGCCAGTTCAAGCGGGTACAGCGTCTCGGGAGAAGGCAGATCGGCCTCGCTCCGGAGAGCATTCGCCAGCGGCGTTGTTCCCAGAGAAAGGACCGATATGAGGCCGATATCGCCGCAGGACCGGCAGGCGGGAGTCTGAGTCACGCGGCCTTCCTCCTAGCGACAAAGTTTGAATACCACGGGATTGTTTTCCGGAGTCCCTCATCGAGTGTGTACAGAGGTCGCCACCCAAGCAGGTCTCGGGCTTTCTGTGCCGACAAGCTCTGATGTCGGATCTCATTACTTGCCTCATTCCGGACATCCGGTGCGAGATGCGAACCAGTGAGTTCGAGCAACTTTTCAACGAGTTCCAGAACCGTTACCTGAATCTCGTTCGAGAAGTTGAACGCTTCGCCCCGCAAGTTCGGATTAGCGGCAAGTTTCTCGGCGAGCATCAGGTAGGCAGCAGCACCATCTTCGACGTAGAAATAGTCGCGAACATGTTGGCCATCGGATCGGATCACGGGCCGTTCACCGCGGAGAACGGAGCGAATCGTGCCCGGTACGATGCGGTTCCAGTTCAAGTCACCAGGACCGTAGAAGTTCCCGCAGCGGGTGATGGCAATTGGGAGTCCATAGGTCGCGGCGTAGGTCTGAGCGATCAGATCCGCGCACGACTTGCTCACGTCGTACGGATGGCGCCCACACAAGGGGGTGGTTTCATCGTAGGGCAACTTCTCGGCCTCACCGTATGCCTTGTCCGATGATGCGAGGACGATCTGCTTAACCTTTGGGCTCCGGCGGCAGGCTTCCAAGAGAGCCCAAGTACCACCGATGTTGGTCTCGAATGTTGCAACCGGGTTTCTGTTTGCGACGGGAACGAGTGTTTGCGCAGCGAGATGAATGACCGTGTCGATTTCGTATTCGCCCAGAATGCGCTCCAGGAGAGCCTGATCGAACACATCCCCGCGAACCGTTTTAGTTTGCGTGAGCAACCCCGACCGAACGAACTCACTTTCGGGAACCCAGTCGCGGATCAGGCAGACGAGATCCGCTTGTTGACGGAGCAACCGCCGAACCACCCATCCGCCGACAAGGCCGGTGGCCCCGGTCACAAGTGTCGGCCGATCGAGCCAGAACCCATTCAAGCGCACGCCCTCCACGGAGCCCGCCCCTCCTGCCAAAGCGATTCCAGATACCGTTTATCGCGTAATGTGTCCATACATTGCCAAAACTTATCGTGGCGGTATGCAGCGAGTTGCCCGCGGTTGACCAACCGCGGCAGCACATCCGACTCAAGGCTATCGGAATCGCCACCAATCAAGTCGAGGATGGACGGCTCAAAGACGAAGAACCCTCCGTTGATCCAACCTTCGCCTGTTTGAGGCTTCTCGGTAAATGCTCGAACGAGATCGCCATCGAATTCCAGACCACCGAAGCGTGCGGGAGGGCGTACCGCGGTCACTGTTGCGAGCTTGCCGTGCGCACGATGAAAACGGAGGAGGGCTTGCAGATCGATGTCGCTCACGCCATCTCCATAGGTGAGCATGAATGTGTCCCCAGCAATCCACTCCCTTAGTCGTCTCACTCGACCGCCCGTGTTTGTGTCCAGACCAGTATTGATCAGATGAACGGTCCAGTTCTCGCCGGGTGAGTCGTGTTGGATCACTTCCCCGCTGGCAAGGTTCACAGACATACTCCCGGACAGCCGGGAATGCTCCACAAAGTAGCGTTTGACTATCTCGCTCTTGTAGCCAAGTGCCACCACAAACTCGGTAAACCAGTAGGTGGCGTAGTGCTGCATGATGTGCCAAAGAATCGGCCGATTACCGATTTCAATCATCGGCTTCGGTCGACTCTCGGTTTCTTCAGCAAGGCGGGTGCCAAGGCCACCGGCAAGGATTATCGTGCGCATGGGGATTATCCACCCGGGCCTTTGTGTGCCCTGAGTGGATCGTCCTGGGCGGGCGAAGGACTTTAACGATTGTGCCGTACGATTGCTATTCCAATTCTTGCTTTCAAGAGATTTATTTCTCCAGACAGGCAACAAGGAATGGCCTCAAAAAGAAGAGAGAGGAATCGCCGAAAAAAGCTCAAAAAGCACAAAAAGAAAGCAAGGAAGAACAGCAGTGAGTTTTGAACCTCTGAAGAGGTTGAAATTGTATCTTGCCTTTGCGATTGAAGAAGGTGCAACTCGTTGATTCATAGGGGCTTTCGTTTCCTCTGGGACAGAACATCAGTGCATGTCGATTCTCGTCAGCCAGGACTGCTGTTTCCAGAACGAGTGTTCCGTCAACACGTAGCAAATCAGCCTGAGTGATAAAAGTCACTGGGGAAGAGAACCACTCGTGAAGAATAACCAAACCCAAGTCTTGATGGTCTGGATCGCGTTTATCTCGTGGGCCGACTGGCGTCTGAGAAGGTTAAAGAAGACTTTGGTTCCCTTCATGCCACTCGGTCACCTCGAAAGACTCGTCGGAGCGCCGCTCGACACTTCGCAAGAACCCGATTAGCAGTCCGCGGACTCTCAAGGATACTGCTGGCACCGTGTCGGTCGAACTGCAAGAGTGTCGGGTTCGGCTCACTCAGATGTGCAGAGTGGTGGGTCGATCGTTCGCCACCCGGGATGCGCCAGCGGTTCATGAATTGTTCAATCTGTTCAGTCGAATAGAAGTGCCGCGCATGGGGTTGTGCGTACACCGCTTCCAGTTCTGGTTCGCTAAGGTGGAAGGTTCTCTTCACCTTTGAGTACTGCGCGGCGTAGTTCTTGTTGTCCCCTTG
>DASZJS010000662.1:0-4089 GCA_035947935.1 Gemmata sp.
GCCTCTCCTGCAATTAATTTCTCTCTGCCGGCTAGACTGGCGGCGAGGTCTTCCGAGTGAGTAATGTCCGATATCGACATTTGCAGCATTTCGTTCACAGAATAGCCAAACATTTCTGCAAAAGCCGCGTTGACGCGCAAGAAACGATTATTCAAGTCAGTCAGAACCATTGGCATGTTTGTGTGCTCGAACGCGCCCCGGAAGAGTTCCTCCCTGTCGCGAAGTGCCTGCTTCGTAAGATTTCGCTCGATGGCGTAACGGAGAGTTCTCGCCAAGAGATACTCGCGTGTTTGACCCTTGACGAGGTAATCTTGAGCGCCCTCTTGAAGCGACCGCAGGGCTATTTTCTCGTCATCTCTGCCGGTCATCACCACCACGGGAACTTGCGGGGCTTCGCGCTGGATTCGTATCAGGGTTTCCATGCCCTGGCTGTCGGGCAAACCAAGATCGAGTAGGACCACGGCATATTGCCCTGTGGAAAGCACGCGTAATGCTTCATCGAGCCTGTCCACTTGTGTCAGACAAAACTCAGGGTGGCCCTCAAGTTCCTCGCGAGTCAGAAGAGCATCGGTCGGGCTATCTTCCACGTGGAGCACGGGCGTTATCGGAGAGGTGGTCATGTCATTGTTCCCCCGGCAATGTCACCACGGAGAACCAGAAGTTCTCGATGTTCTTCACGACATCGGCAAACTTCTCGAAGTCCACCGGCTTCACAATGTAGCAATTGGCATATAGGCCGTAGGCTTTCAGGACGTCGGCCTCGCTCTTCGAGGTTGTCAACACCACAACGGGAATGCGTTTCAGCTTCTCATCGCTTTTGATTTCCGCCAAAACCTCCCGTCCATCCTTCCTGGGGAGGTTGAGATCGAGCAGGATGAGGCCTGGTCGGGGCACATCTTGATACTTGCCCTCTTTGCGCAGGAACGCCATTGCCTCCACGCCGTCCGGCACCGTGTGCAGGTTATTGACGACCTTCGAGTATTCGAGCGCCTCCTTTGCCAGGAGAACATCGGTCGGGCTGTCCTCGACCAGAAGTATTTCGACCGGCTGGAGTCCCTTGGGATTCATGGGTTTGCTTGTGTGTCTGGGATGGTGAAGGAGAAGGTGGAACCTTGGCCGGGTTCCGATTCGACGAAGATGCGTCCTCCGTGACGCTCGACAATCTTCTTGCAGATCGCCAGGCCAATGCCCGTGCCGGGATACTCGGCCCTGGTGTGGAGTCGCTGGAAGATAATGAAGATGCGCTCGAAGTATTCGGGCTGCATTCCGATGCCGTTGTCCTTGACCGAAAAGAGCCACTGGCCCTCCTCTCGGCGCACGGAGATATGAATTTTCGGTGGTTGCTGACTTCTAAATTTGATGGCGTTGCCGATGAGGTTTTGGAACAACTGCGTTAGTTGGCCAGCATCTGCTTTCACGACTGGAAGTCGATTGTGGGTGATGACCGCACAGGATTCCGCGATGGCGGCTTCGAGGTTTGCAAGTGCCTGACCCAGAATGGCATTACAATCGCTGGGTTCAAACGCCTTGCCCCGTGTTCCTACCCGGGAGTAGGTCAGCAGGTCCTCAATGAGCGTTTGCATCCGGCTGACACCATCGACCGTGTGAGCGATCAACTCGTCGGCC
This sequence comes from Gemmata sp., assembly GCA_035947935.1. Taxonomy (GTDB): domain Bacteria; phylum Planctomycetota; class Planctomycetia; order Gemmatales; family Gemmataceae; genus Gemmata. Next base: position 1,627 of record DASZJS010000662.1, read on the forward strand.
CGGCTGTCCAACTGACCCTGGTAACGCTTCTTCAGGACCTGAACGCAGCCAGCCACTGCACGCAACGGCTCTTGTAGGTCGTGAGAGGCGACGTAGGCGAACTGCTCCAGGTCGAGATTGGAACGCGTCAACTCTTGGGCGGCCTTTAGTAGGTTCGATTCTGCACGCTTTCGCTCGGAGATGTCAGTCACAAATTTGCAGAAAACCTGCAGCTCTCCTGGGGCTGGTCGCCTCATATCCATGACAACCTCTATGGGGATGAGGGTGCCGTCTTTTCTCCGGTATTCCTTCTCGAAGCGGGCGGCTTGGCCGGTTGCCAGTGTATGAGCGACGTACTTCCCCTCCATTTCGTGCCAGCACTCTGGCGTGAGCTGCTGGTATGTCAGGTGTTGCAATTCCTGTTCAGAGTAGCCGGTCAGTCGCGCGAATGCCCCGTTGGCCCGGAGAATGCGCCCTTCAAGGTCGGTCATTGCAAACGGCTGTGTCGATTGCTCAACGACATCCTTGAGAAGTCGCAGTTCCCGCTCGGCTAGCTTCCGCTCGGTGATGTCTCGGACGATGCCGGTGAAGTGCCGCCCTTGTCCCAGACGAAACACACTGATCGCTAGGTCCATCGGGAAGGTGGACCCATCCTTGCGGCGACCAACCACTTCCCGCCCGATACCGATGATTTTGGCTTGTCCGGTTCGGAGGTAGTTGGCGATGTAACCGTCGTGTTGGCTGTGGTATGGTTCTGGCATCAGCAGCTTGATGTTCTGCCCAACGATTTCGGAGGCCAAATAGCCGAATATCTTCTCGGCGGCGGGATTGAAAGTTGTGACCGTGCCTTGTTCGTCGATGCTGATGATCCCATCAACCACATGATTCACGATCGAGCGTATCCGTTCCTCGGCCTCAGCGGATTCCTGAACCCGCTGCTGCAACTCTTGCTCCAGGCGGTTGCGGTCGGTGATATCTATAAAGGATACTTTCCAGCGATCTGTCCCGGATGAACGCGAATAGGGGACATGGATTTGATACCTGGAACATACTTTACACCTCCACCGAATGGTAGTCGAAGCTTTTCCTGGTAGTGAATGTACCACTGCCATAACGAGAGTTAGAAGGACTGCCTCACATCCTCAAACGAAGACAAGGCAGGGGATGTGGTTTTCGTGATTGGTTTCATCCGTGCCGGTCGAGTTCAGCGAAGAGTTGAGCGAGTGGCACAGAGAATCCGGGTAGAACCGGATCGCCGGTGAGAGTGTCGATAGCCGTCAGGTCGCGGAATTGATCGACGGCAGTGTAAGCTCGCACGGTCCTCGCGCGCGGGTCAATCTCCCAAACCAGCCGCACACCTGCCCGGAAATACTCATCCCGCTTCCGGGTCATCTCTCCAAGTGTGTTGCCTGAACTCAACACCTCCACTGCCAGGTCCGGCACTACTTTTGGAACCGGTTCATTCGGAACTCGCCGGCCCGGAAGGCGGTCCCATGAAAAGTAAGCCACATCGGGCAATCGAACAAGCCCTGAGAGGATCTCGAAAGTACCACAGGGACCAGTGAGGATACCGAGGTTTTGACATCGGATGGGTTGGTCGAGCAGTGAAACGAGGGAGATCGCAAGAATCGAGTTGCCGAAGTTCCTCGGCCTCTCCACTAACGTATCATCGACGAGTTCGCAGCCCTTGTTTTCAGGTCGTAACAGATCCTCGACTGTGGCAGTTCCAGGGACTGGAGTATATCGGACACGACCGGCGGGAATATCCCCGAGCCGATGGAGCAGGTCCGCGATGGTGCGAACGGGTGGTTGGAAGCGAATGTTCATGCTGAAACTGTAACGCAACCTAAATGTGTAAACAAGAACGCCCCGGGAGTTCCCGGGGCGTTCGCAGTGCGATTTTCTTCGTTCACGCGCTCTTCTTGCCCTGCTTCTTCTCGCCTAACTTGCGTTCGCCGCGGACCACTTCGGCGGTGATGGTGTGCTTGCCCTTGTGTTCCATCTCGGGCAAGTCGTACATAACATCCAGCATCACATCCTCGACGATCGCTCGCAGACCCCGTGCCCCCGTGTCCCGGGCCTTCGCCAGCCGTGCGATTTCCTTGAGCGCTGCGGCCTCAAACTCCACTTCCGCCCCTTCCATCTCAAATAGCTTCTGATATTGCCGCACCAGCGCATTCTTCGGTTCCGTGAGGATGCGGATCATCGCCTCCTCATCGAGTGGATCGAGCGGTGCCAGCACCGGCAAGCGGCCAACAAACTCCGGAATCATGCCAAACTCGATCAGGTCGTCCGCTGTGACCTGATTCAGCAATTCTCCCAGCGTCCGGTCGCGTTGCTCCTCGGCCACCGCCCCGAAACCGATGCTCTTGCGGCCCATCCGTCGGCTGATGATGTCTTCGAGGCCAACGAACGTCCCGCCGCAGATGAACAGGATGTTGGAAGTGTCCACCTGCAGGAATTCCTGCTGCGGATGCTTCCTGC
>DASZJS010000663.1:0-3180 GCA_035947935.1 Gemmata sp.
CAACACTCGCACTCGTTGGTCGTCGGCCTCCAGAGTGGCTCGCGGCCAGGGTTGCGACTATGCCCGGCGTTCGTGTGTATGCGGATGTTCCCGATGTGCGGCCATTCCTCGCCACCTGTGGAATGCTCGTTGTGCCTCTGCGGATTGGCGGTGGTTCCCGGCTCAAGATCCTCGAAGCACTCGCAACCGAAACACCAGTGGTCAGTACACGCATCGGGGCCGAGGGACTACAACTCACGCCCAAACGCGATCTGATCGTGACCGAAACTCCAGGTGAGATGGTCACCGCAATCGTGAGTAGTATGCAGGCTGTGGATGAGCTTCAGGAGACCGCCGAACGTGGTCGCCGCGAGGTGTTGAAGAGGTATTCGTGGGATCCGCTCGCGGATCGGCTCGCAAACGTGTGGCAATCCGTGACTCGACATTCAGTCCGATTACCTGCGTAACCCAATATCAGGCCAGGTTTTACTTCTCCCCGTCGAATTGTCTCAGATTTGTAACATTCGATTCCCGGCAAGCGGCCGATGGGTCTCTCTCGTCAGTAAGGTGACCTCTCTCAACTCGACTGAGGGTCGAGTTTTACCTTCACAAACCGTTTGGGGACTCCCGCAATGGCAACAAAGAAATGGCTACTTGTGGTACCGGTGGCAGGAGCAGTGGGTTTGGGCGTGACAGTTGGTGTGGGAGCAGACACGCTGCTGGGCGCAGTCGATGCCGCAGCCAAGCAAGATGTCAAACCAGCCGTAACACTGCCGATCACCCGCGTGGTGCTGTTCAACAGCGGTGTGGGTTACTTCAGCCGTTCGGGTGAAGTGGTGGATGATGCTCGCGTCGATCTGACTTTCCCGGAGCAGGACATCAACGATCTGCTCAAGAGCATGGTTCTCGAAGACTTCGACAACGGACGGATCGCCGCAGTATCCTACGATAGCCGCGAGCCCATTTCGCGCACACTTTCTTCATTTGCCATCAACCTGAACAACAACCCGACGTTCGCGGGTATCGTCTCCCAGATGCGTGGCGAACGAGTCGATGTGGTTTTGACTCCAGGGGCTACCAATCAACCTGGGAAGCTGAGCGGTGTTATCGTTGGTGTGGAACACCAGAAGGTTGCTCAGGGAAGCACGACGGTTGATGTTGAAGTGTTGAATATGTGGTGTGCAGAGGGGCTTCGCAGCGTGAAGCTGCCGGAGATTCAGCAGTTGAAGTTTGCCAACCCGATAATTGAGTCCGAGTTCCGCCGCGCTCTGGATGTTCTTGCTCTGAGCCACGACAGCTTAAAGAAGGCGGTTCAGTTGCATTTTGCAGGTGAGGGGAAGCGTAAGGTTCAGGTGGGTTATGTGATCGAGGCACCAATCTGGAAGACGAGCTATCGGCTGATTCTTGCAGACAAGGAGAAACCGTATTTGCAAGGTTGGGCGATGGTCGAGAACCCGACAGATGAGGATTGGGCAGGCGTGAAGATGGCACTCATCAGCGGTCGGCCAATCAGCTTCAAGATGGACCTTTACAACCCACTTTACATCAACCGACCCACTGTTGAACCCGAACTGTTCGCCTCGCTCCGACCCGTCACCTATCGTGGCGGCTTCAAGAACGATAAGGCAGAAGGTCTCGCTAATGGCGGCGTCCCAGGAGACGATTCCGTTGTTGCACTCGGGGCACGACCGATGAATGCTGCAGCAAAGGCTCCAGCTGGGTTAGGAGGGTTCGGCGGTGGTGCTGGACCAGCTGGTCGGATGAGACTGGCCGAGTCTGAAGATAAGGGCCTGGATGCCGAACGCAAGAAGTTTGCCGGCGATGTGGGTCAGGAACTGAGCAAGCGGATGGGCACTGGTACCGTGGGCAACGCAGCAACAGCGGGCGCGTTGGGCGACTTCTTCCAGTACACCATCGACCACCCGGTTTCACTTGCTCGCCAGAAAAGTGCGATGCTGCCCATCGTTGGTAAAGACATCGAAGGCCAGAAAGTGTCGATCTACAACCAGAACGTGCAGAAGACACACCCGTTGCTGGGTCTCAAGTTCAAGAACACGAGTGGTGCCCACCTGAACCAGGGACCAATCACCGTATTCGAGGGAAGCGTTTACGCAGGCGATACCCGCGTTCTCGATGTCCAGCCCAATGAAGAGCGATTGGTGTCCTATGCCATCGACCTGGGAACGGAAGTCGATCCTCAGAACGGCCCTGGCACACAGAAGATCACCAGCGTGAAGGCCGTGCGTGGCATCATCACCACGAACACGAAGCTGTCCGAGGAGAAGAAGTATCGGATCATCAACCGCAGCCAGACGGATCGCACGCTGTTGATCGAGCATCCGAACCGGACCAATCAGCAGTTCAAGCTGGTGGATACCGAGAAGCCAGTCGAGGACACACCCGACCTCTTCCGCTTCCAGACAGCTGTGAAGGCGGGTGAAACCAAGACCTTCACGGTCAAGGAAGAGAGAGATATTTCAAGCAACATGACTTTGACCAACAACATGGATGGTCAAATTCGTTACTTCATCAATCTGGCGGAAGCCAGTGCTGATCTCAAGCAGAAGCTGACCGCGGCGTTGGCTTTGAAGGGAACGTGGGATGTGACCCAGCGCGAGCTGAGTCAGGTTGTGGCTGACCTGAACCGCTTGAACGCGGACCAGGATCGGATTCGGAAGAACCTGCGTGAGACTCCGAAGGAAGCCGAGGTTTACCAGACCTATCTGAAGAAGCTCTCGAATCAGGAGAAGGAGATCGACATTTTGACCACCAAGCAGAAGAAGCTCATGGACGATGAGTTCACTGCTCGCAAGAAGTACGACGACTACCTTGCCAACATTTCAGACTGATAGGAGAGACCCTGTTGTTTTGTAGGGTGGGCCTCGACGTGTTATGCACGGCTTGACCCACCCTACAAGACCGGGTTTTGTTCTGAGTTCCGAACTTCTGGTGTGAAGTGCCCTCATTTCTCGGGCTTGCGTTCTTGAGGCTGTGGTGCCAGCTCGATGGGCTCATTCGGTGTGAGATGTGAGTCTCCAGTTCCTTTCGCGTTTTCTCCAAAACGAGTTCGATCCTCCGCAACCGTTCACGCTCGGCACTGACTGCCTGGTTGCTCATGTAACCCATCTTGAGCATCCGTTCGGACCAGGCGAGGCGTTCCTTCTGCATCTCGAAATCGCTTTGGAGGATGTTCACCTTCAG
>DASZJS010000664.1:0-19841 GCA_035947935.1 Gemmata sp.
CTACAGCAGATTATGGATCAGTTCTTCCGAGAAAGAGATCAATCGCGATTTGGTCTGGCGAACGCGGTCACTGCAATTGCCCGCGATACTCGCGATCCCGAGTTACGCTGGAACTTGGAAGAGTTTGGCGGCGCAGTTGCCATTGGGAAAGTGCCTACCCCGCCAGTAAACAGAGGAACGGCAGCAGCGCGCGTGAACGAACTCCTGACAGTCGGTTAATTCTCTCACGCGGTGTGCGGAACGCAGTGAAGGTCGCGAAAAGAGGAAAACAAAGCGCAGTGGCCGCAAAAAAGCGCAAAATGCACAAAAAGAACGAGAGAGTTTGAACAGATCCAGGAAATCGTCGGGTTATCATTTAACCTCTTCCTCGTTTCAATTCTCATCGTTGTTCTTCCTGGTTTTCCTTTTTGTGCATTTTTGCGGCCATTCCTCTTTTTTTGCGGTCATTCCTCTCGCACTTCGCGCTATAAAAATAGCCTTGTCACTTGATGAGCCAACCTCCAACCCTGAGACTGCATTGCAACTCTCATTCCTCCTCCGCTCGCTCATGTTGTGCGTGGTGGTCTGTCTTCTTGCCCTCCCAACTCCCGCAGCCGACCCGGAATACGACCTCATCATCCACAATGGTCGCATTGTCGATGGAAGCGGCAACCCGTGGTTCTATGGAGATGTGGCGATCGTGGGAGACAAGATCGTTGCTGTTGGCCGCGTTCCGCAAGGGAACGCCAAGCGAACCATCGATGCGAAAGGACTGGTTGTTGCACCCGGCTTCATCGACATCCACTCGCACTCCGATGACCTTCTACTGGAAGATGGCCACGCCCAGAGCAAGATTCGCCAGGGAGTGACCACGGAAGTGCTGGGCGAAGGGCGCTCCGCGGGGCCAGCGAAAGGGGAGCTTCCCGCGCGGAAGATCACGGCCCGCGGAAAGGAGTTCACCTGGTCCACCGTGGGCGGATACCTCGATGCGGTCGAAAAGGCTGGAGTCAGTGTGAATGTTGTGACTTATGTTGGGCTGGACAACATCTGGGAAGGGGTGATGGGCAAATCGTACACCCGACCAACTTCCAAACAGATTGACGAGATGAAAACTCTACTCGATGAGGCCATGAAGGATGGAGCATTTGGCCTGTCCTCGCTCCTGGCGATGCCGCCGGGATCGCTGGCCACCACAGATGACATTGTCGAGTTGTGCAAGGTGGTGAAGAAGCACGGAGGGTTGTTCTCTTCGCACATCCGCAATGAAGGTATCGACGTGTTCGATTCGATCAAAGAAGCGATTGCCATCGGCGAACGTTCGGGCGTTCCGGTGGACATCATCCACCTGAAGATCGCAGACCAGAAAGAGTGGGGGAAGATGAATGAAGTGGTTGCACTGATTGAGGCTGCGCGCAAGCGCGGCGTGAATGTGCAGGCCAACGTCTATCCTTACACTCGCGGGAACAACAACCTCGCGAGCATCATTCCGCCCTGGGCTCACGAGGGTGGCCTGGCGAAGTTACTGGAGCGGCTCAAAGACCCTACCACTCGCGCCCGGATGAAGAAAGACATCAAGGAAGGCATTCCGGGCTGGTACAACCATTACACTGCCGTCGGCGGCGATTGGTCCCGAATGCTCATCAGTGGTCGAGGAACCTTTGAGGGGCTGACGATGGATCGCGTGATCGCCGTGAAATCGAAAGGCAAAACGCCGCCACCCGATCCGCTCGATGTGCTGTTCGATCTGCTCGTTGAGGAGCAGGGATCGGTTCCCACTGTCTATGCTCACCACGACGAGAAGGATATGAACCTGGCCCTGGTGCAGCCGTGGTGTTCGGTTGGTTCCGATGGATCGGCCTATGCGACCGAGGGGGCATTGCGTCGGGGGAATCCACACCCGCGGAATTTCGGTACTTTCCCACGAATCCTGGGCGTCTACGTTCGCGACCGCGGCGTTCTTCGCCTGGAAGATGCTGTGCGGAAGATGACATCGCTGAACGCCGCGAAGATTGGGCTTACGCACCGCGGAATGCTTCGCGCGGGAGACTTTGCGGATGTGACGATCTTCGATCCGGAGACTGTCATCGACAAATCGACCTACACGGCACCGTTCCAGTACAGTGACGGGATTGAATACGTGATTGTGAACGGACAACTCGTTCTGGACCGCGGCAAACACACCGAGGCATTCCCGGGGCGTGCATTGCGGCATGGGCCGTGAGAGTACATCCTGAGAGGCAGTAATTGGTTAACCATTGCGAGCATGCCGTCTCTAAGAGGGTTTTCGTTCTTTTCACCACGGGTTCCAGAAAGACCGTGAGTACCGACATCAAACCCGCTGCCTCAGTACCTCGGCGAGCATTTTCTCAAGGTCAGTCAGATTCACTGGCTTGACCAGGTGGCCATCGCATCCGGCCTCGCGCGAACGCTCCCGGTCACCGTCCTGGCCCCAGCCCGTCAGCGCGATGATCGCCACGACCTTTCCCCACGGCTGCTCACGGATGCGTCGGGTCGCATCCAGGCCGTTCAATCGCGGCATGCCGATGTCCATCAGGATAATCTCGGGCCGGAACGCCTCCGTCGCTGCCACTGCCTCCAGTCCATCGTTCGCAGTCCAGACCTCATCGCCCACGCAACGGAGCATCTCGGCCATCGACTCCGCCCCATCCAGATTGTCGTCCGCCACGAGGATGCGCCGACGGGGTCCGGTTGCAGCTTGTCCATTGTCGAATACCACATCAAGCGCGGAATCCGATGTCTCCATCAACATCGGTAGCTTGATGGTAAATGTGCTGCCTTTACCTTCCCCTTCGCTTGTGGCACTTACCGTACCCCCGTGCATCTCGACCAACCCCTTGACCAACGCAAGCCCGATTCCAAGCCCACCGTTCCTGCGTTCGATCGACCTGTCCACCTGCGAGAACATGTCGAAGATGTTCTCCAGAAACACGGACGGGATTCCGATGCCGGTATCCCGCACCGACACCGTCACCGCCCGGTCGTCCTGCTTGGCCGATAGCCAGATGCGTCCTCCCGGCGGCGTGTATTTGGCACTGTTGACTAGCAGGTTGCTGAATACCTGGGCCAGCCGCGTCACGTCCGCGTAGAGAGAGATGGGCCGCTGTGGCAACGAGACGACAAGCTCGTGCCCTTCGGCATCGATGAGTGGTCGCGCGGTCTCGATCGCGTTCATCACCACATCGGCCAGCAGCACATGCCCGCGCTGGAGTTCCATCTTGTTACGGCTGATGCGACTGACATCCAATAAATCATCAACCAGTCGCACCATATGCGAAAGTTGACGCTCCATCATAGTCCGAGCCCTCGCGATGATGTCTGGATTCCCTCCAGCAAGCCGCACGACCTGTAGACCATTGCGGATCGGAGCGAGTGGATTGCGCAGTTCGTGGGCCAATAGAGCGATGAACTCGTCCTTCTTGCGATCCGCCTCGCGCAGGGATTCCTCGGCCTTCTTATGCACGGTGACATCCATCGTGACGCCATCGAACCGCACAGGGTCGCTGCTTGGCCCGTAGGCGGTTGCGCCCCGTGCCCTGACCCACTTGATCTCGCCCGTGGCGGGGTCCACCGTCCGGTAATCGATCTCGTAAGGCACTCGCTCGCGGATCGCTCGCTCGACGGCCTGCCGGGTGCGGTCCCGATCGTCGGGGTGGAGCCGGTTGTAGAAGAGGTCGATCGTCACTCGTTCGCCCGGCGGTACCCAGAAGTGTTCTCGGACTCGCTCATCCCAGATCAACTCGTCGAATGGCAGGTCGCTGTACCAGAATCCGATCCCCGACACCCGCACCGCGTAGTCGAGCCGTGCCCGGCTCTCGGTCAACGCCCTGCTGGCCTTCACCCGCTCGGTCACGTCGCGCGTCACCGCCAGGTGGCTGAATCCTCCGTCCGGAGCAGCAAGGGGGACGGCGGTCGTCTCCATGTGGCGACGAGTCCCCTTTAGCCCGATGATGTCGAACTCCAGTGTCCCGCCCTCTCCACGGCAGACCTGCTCGTTGAATGCGCGGAACTGGTCGAGGTACTCTGGAGCAACGAGATTGTAGACGCACTGGCCCAAGACAGTCCCTGCCTCGTCTGCTTCGACCATCGCCAACCCGGCCTGGTTCATCTGCAACAGGGTGCCGTCCGGTCCGACCAGCTTGACGCATTCGGGTGTTGCCTCCACAATTGCCCGGTAGCGAGCCTCACTCTCCCGCAGAACTGTCTCTGTCCGTCTGCGGTTGGTCACATCGCGGAAGACCAGCACCGCCCCCACGATCGCCCCTGACTCGTCCCGTATCGGCGCAGCGCTGTTGTCGATCGGTCGTTCCGTCCCGTATTTGGCAATGAGGATGGTGTGATTGGCCTGTCCAACGATGATCCCCTCCTGGAGGGCACGCAGCGTGGGGTTCTCAGTAGTCTGGCGTGTGTACTCGTTGACGATGCGGAACACATCGGACAGGAGTTGCCCAATAGCCTGTGCCTGAGACCATCCCGTCAGGCTCTCGGCCACGCCGTTCATGAATGTGACCCGGCCTTCGGCATCGGTGGCGATGGTCCCATCGCCGATGCTGGCGAGTGTGACCCGCAGCCACTCCGACTGTTTCCGCAGAGCCTCCTTCGTCTGGATCAACTCCTGTTCGGCCCGCTGGCGGGCCAGGAGAATGCTCTGGGCGTTCTGGAGCGCGACGGATCGCAGCAGCTTCTCCTCGTTGTCCTCTTCTTGCATCACCCGCCCCCAATCCGTTCCGCTGCCATCGCCGTTCCGAGTACGCGCGATCGGATCTTCGCGAAGGCCGTATCGCGGCTCGTCGTGGTGTCGTCGTAGAACGGCGAAAAGCCGCAGTCGTCGGTCGTGCCCAACTGTTTGACTGGAATGTACTCGGCTGCTTCGAGGACGCGATCCCGTACCTCCTCCGGAGTCTCGATGCGTGGATCGATCGGATTGATGACGCCAACAAACACACGCTGATCGGGCTTCAGATACTTGTGGATGATCTTCAGGACGCGGACGCGATCTTTCTCTCCTGCCAGAGCGACGTAGAAGTTCCCGGCTTTCAGTTGGAAGAGGCTGGGGAGCAGGTCGGCATAATCGACATCGCCGCTATGCGTTGAATCGCAGTCGGAGCCGGGACAGGTATGTACGCCGATGCGATCGTATTCCTCACCGGCGAATCGCGACAGTGCGAGGTTGTTCAGATCGATGAACCTGCTCAACAGCTCTCCCGTCGGGTCGATCTTGACCGCGAGCCGGCCTTCGGTGAAATCAATCTGAACCTTATGAGCGCCTTTCCGCAGGCAGGAGCGGACCTCCGTCTCGTGCTCACCCAGCAGGTCGTCAATGAACCGCTCGCGGGGGTAACCGGGGATCTCATCGGCAGGGTACATCAAACTCAGCGCTGATGGTGAGATGACAGCCTGCTTGACCGGCAGGCGGGTATATCGCAGCGCGACATCCAGGTAGGAATCCGCGTATCTTTCATAACGGAACGGGCCGCCTGTCAGCCGCGGCATCCGTCGGACGTGTCCGGCGGAGAACGGAATCTTAAACCCGTCAAGTGCAGTGTTCGGCAGTCCGTGGACGCAGTATGTCCAGAAGTTGTGGTATTTCCTCTGTTCTCCGTCGGTGATTACCGGCGAGCCTGTGGCTTCGAACCGCGCGATGGTGTCTCGAATTGCCTCATCATAAAGAGGGTCCAGTGTAGGATCAGCACCGTCTGTTGCTGCAATTGCCTCAATGAGTCGCAAAGGCCTGGGGATGCTGCCGATCGGCTCGGTTGGGATTGCCATTTACTTCCCCGGTAGGGAATTGCGTCACCGAGTATTGTATCTATAAGGCCGCAATGGGTCAGTTTGGAAAGCCTAATCACCGTGTATTCAAGCCATGCGACCGAGGGATAAAGCTCGACTGAGCCGAAGGAAGGTTCTGTTGCGTACATTGAATGGGATCACTTGTCCATATCGTCCTGTCTGTAGACAGGTAGACAGGCAAACTGAAAATAATGAGACTACGTCTGGGGAGCCCCGGGCGGCAGCAGTGTGTAAATTCGTCTTCTGTTCGTGCGTTCAAACGGATCTCGGAGACCGGGGAAGATATTGTGAGCCGATCGAACCCGATGCTCTGGCTCGCGGGTGGGTCGCTTCTGATCCTGGCCGGGCTCGTTTACCTGCTCTACCTGGAATCCCAACCCAGCGCGAACACTTCCACCGACCGACCACTCAAGGTGTATTGCGCGGCCGCTCTCAAGCTGACGATGCAGGCCATCGCTGTAGAGTTCGAGAAGGAAACGGGCCGACGAGTTGAGTTCGAGTTCGGCGACTCGGGCCAGATGCTCGGCAACGTCACCGTGCGTCCGGATGGCGATCTCTTCCTGCCCGCCGATGATAGCTTCATCCGTCTGGCTCAAGAAAAGGGGCTGGTGGCGGAAGCACTTCCCCTGTGCCGCATGCGAGCAATCATCCTGACCCGACCCGACAACCCACACCAGATTGCGAAGTTCGATGATCTCCTCAAGCGGGAACTGAAAGTCGGTATTGCCAACCCGGACAAGGCCGCGATAGGGAAAGTGGTCCGCAACCACCTCGCTCGACTCGGGAAGTGGGATGCCCTTGCAGCGCATCTCATTGCCCAACATACAACTGTGACTGACTCCGCGAACGCCGTGCAACTCGGTAGCGTCGATGCGGCGATTGTCTGGGATGTGGTTGCGGCCAATTACCCGGAGCTTGCCATCGTTCGGGTGCCGGAACTCGATGGAGCGGTGGGGCGGGTCGAACTGGCGGTTCTTGCCTCGGCCCCGGACCCCGTTGGAGCCCGGCGGTTGGCTCGATACACTGCCGCGAGTGACAGGGGGTTGTCGCAGTTCCGCAAGGCTGGGTTCATCGATGCGGAATCGGGGTCGCCGTGGGCCTCGGGTGGAGGTACACCGTGACTTCGGCGAGCCCGGATACTGGAAACGACCGCGGCTTCTATCTGGCATTGGGAGTGCTGGGAGGAAGCTATGTCCTCCTTGTGATTGGGCTCTTGCTTGCTGATGTTCTTTACACCCATCCCGGACAGATCCGCGAAGCCCTGGATGATCCACAGATCCGGTTCGCCATCCGACTCAGCCTGCTCACCAGCACCGTTACCACAATCCTTGCCCTCTGGGTGGCAGTGCCGCTGGGGTATCTGCTGTCGCGAACGGAGTTCCGAGGCAAGGTGGTGGTCGATACGCTTGTCGATATCCCGATTATCCTGCCGCCGATTGTCATTGGCCTCAGCCTGTTGATCCTCTTCCAATTACCGCCGGGAAAAGCGATCGAGCGGGTGATCCCGGTGACGTATCACATCCCGGCCATCATCCTAGCCCAGTTCACCGCTGCGGCGGCGTTTGCGGTTCGCACCATGCGGGTGACGTTCGATCAGATCGATCCGCGTGCGGAACAGGTTGCGCTCACACTGGGCTGTACCCGGGCGCAGGCGTTCTGGCGGGTGACGCTGCCAACCGCCCGGAAGGGCTTGCTTGCTGCGGCAACGCTGGCCTGGGCGCGATCGCTTGGTGAGTTTGGGCCGGTGCAGGTCTTCGCGGGGGCAACGCCGGGCAAGACGGTCGTGATGCCCACAGCGGTGTTCCTGGAGCAACAAGTCGGTCACTTGCACGCGGCGATCGCCGTTTCACTGGTGATGGTTGTGGTGGCCGTACTTGCTCTGGTGCTGACCCGTGCTCTGGGTTTGCGAAATTCCCAAGTGGTTTGAGAAGGTAGGATACAGAAGACCAGTTGATCCGCAGATTTCACAGATTTTAAGACAGAAAGGAATGGCCGCAAAAAAGCACAAAATGCACAAAAAATAAAAGACAAAATTGGGTTATCAATCACATGTTCATGCCTTCTGCTTGCGATTCTTTTGTGCATTTTGTGCTTCTTTGCGGCCATTTCCTTTTCTCGTTTTGCGGCTCCATCTCGTTCGGGATATGAGCAGAGCTAATCAACCACTGCGGCGAGCCCGGCGAATAACATCGTCCAGCCGCTCTCGGTTCGGCTCTGCCACTCTGGAAGAACCCCCTCATGCATCAGGGTGAGTTCGCACCCGCTTCCCGCCGGCACAATTTCGATCGTCACGCGAGTGAAAACCTCCGAATACTTCGGCACCCCGAACGTAAACACCAGGCGGCGTGGACGGTCGATCTCTAAATACTCGCCAACGTGTTCGACATCTTCGCCGTTTCTCCGGTCGGTGAAGATGAACCGCCCACCAACCCGGGCATCAATCTCGACCCGGACCATCTGCCCGGTTGCTGTCGCGAATAGCCACTTCCCTGCCTTCTGGGGGTCGAGCCAGCCATCGAACACACGCTCCGGGGAGGCAGTGAAACGGTGGGTGACGCGGACAGTGACGGGTGCGGGCGTACTCATGTGGTTCCTTTCTTACCGGGTGTGCAGGGTTCCTCGGCCTGGAGCAAGGCATCAAGGGCCGCCAACCGGACGATCCAGAGCGCTCGCTGCTCGGCCATCCATTTCGCCGCCGCCTCCAGCGGCTCGGGGTTGAGGGAGAGAAGATGCTCCCGCCCGGACTTCCGACGTCGGACCAGCCTGGCCCGTTCGAGCAACTGGATGTGCTTCGACACCGCGTTCAGCGACATGTCGAAGGGCTCCGCCAAGTCCGTGACGCGAACCTCACCCTCAGTCAGGCGGTGCAGGATCGCCCGCCTCGTTGGGTCGGCCAGAGCAAGCAGGGTTTCATCCAGATCGGTCGGGGTCGTCATGAAGAATTAATTCAACCTTGAGGTTGAATATTACCCACGGCTGGTGAATTGTCAAGATGGTAGGCAAAGGCGATCGGCCTTGAGCATAAATGAAATTACTTTGCTGTAAGAAAGTAGGTGCGGTAATCTTCAACTCAAATCCTGTCACTCCCCTCACATCCTTGGATTCTCCATGAGCAAGGCAGCAATCAGCCCGTTTCGATGGATCACCCCATCGCAGCTCATAATCTGTTTGATCCTCTTCTTCCTGCCCTGGGTCGAGGTTCAATGTCCGATGCCCAAGGATTTCCAGAATCCAAATTTCATGGCGAAGTTCGACCCGAAAGATGTCGTCTGGACCCCATTCATTCAGCAGAGTGGATTGCAGGCTGCCACTGGACAGTATTCATTCGTTGATCCGACTCTCCAAAAGCTGGCGGAGCAGCAGACTGGCCAAAAGGACAAAGAGAAGGACAAACCGGATGCCGCACCGCTCCTTTGGGTATTCCTTGCTGCGCTCGTTGTTGGGATCTTGATTGGTTTTTTCGTCCCCTCCAGTGGGCAGAAAAAGGGTCTGCTGATTGTGTGTTGTTTCGTGGCACTCGGGATGGTAGGAGGGCAAGCGGTTATTGGTTTCCCAATAACCAAGCAGATCAATGAGCAGGTGAAAGGCGACAAGGGTGGGAAGAAGGATTTTCAAATGGGGATCGGAGATGGGCCTAAAACTTCATTGAAGGTTCCCTATTTCCTGACCTTGCTGTTTTGTGCTGGGGCGATTGTCACAACCTTTCTTGAGCCCGCGCGTAAGCCACGCAAGAAGCGCATTGTCGAGGAAGAGGACGACGAGGACGAGGCTCGGGATGATCCACCGGCGTGGTAGCGTCCAGCCCATTCGACCCGAGCGATCGAGCCCCTGAACAACGGAAACCTACCCAAAATGTTCAACGACTCGGGACAGAGCTACGTGGGTATTGGTGGGCCTCGGCCTGCTCCGCAGGTCTCAACCCACCCTACAAGAAGGTGCCTCCGTTCCGTTGACTTTCGCGTCAAATTTCGTACCCCTAACCAAGCACAATTTGCCTCACTGGGACCGTACTACCGACGATGAATCACCCGGCAGGGACGAACGCATCATCCTCCGCCCCGTTTGGTTACTGGGTGCCGTCCAGCCCCGCACACCTGCCCGATAGCCCAGAAGATTTTCGCGATGCGCTCGCCGCGATCCAGTTTCCCATCACGATTGTTCGCACCAATCACGGCTTCGCCATCGCCCGCGGCGGACAAATTCACAGCAGCACTCCCGACAATAGCCCTCCCCCAACGGCTCGCCCGATTGCCGCATATCTTCCTCCACTCAACCCCGCTCATCTGGGCGATCCCGAATTCCTCCACGACCACGCTCTGAAATACCC
Organism: Gemmata sp.; assembly: GCA_035947935.1. Lineage (GTDB taxonomy): Bacteria > Planctomycetota > Planctomycetia > Gemmatales > Gemmataceae > Gemmata. Next base: position 10,115 of record DASZJS010000664.1, read on the forward strand.
CTACATGACCGGGGCAATGGCGAACGGAATCGGATCGGCCGAGATCGTGGAAGCAATGAGCCGCGCCGGGATGCTCGGCAGTTTCGGTGCCGCGGGGCTCTCAATCGACCGTATCGCTCAGGCCATCGATCGGTTGAAAGCGAACCTCGGCGATGCCCCGTTCTGCATCAACCTGATCCACAGTCCGAATGAACCGGCCCACGAGATGGCAACGGCCGAGTTACTGCTCCAGAAGGGTGTGTCGCTCGTGGAAGCGTCCGCCTACCTCGATTTGACTCTGGCAATCGTTCGTTATCGCGTGGCGGGGTTCAAAGGCGGCGTTGGCGGCCTCGTCATTCCGCTCAATCGGGTAATCGCGAAAGTATCCCGCGTTGAAGTCGCAACGAAGTTCCTGAGTCCACCGCCCGAGAGGATGCTCCGCGAACTGGTCGCTGCTGGACACATCACCCAGCAGCAGGCAGCGCTCGCAGCCCGCTTCCCGGTGGCCGATGATGTGACTGCCGAGGCCGATTCCGGCGGTCACACCGATAACCGACCGGCAATCACCCTCCTTCCAACCATCATTGCGCTTCGGGATCGGCTCCAGCGGCAATTCCGCTATCCGTTTGCGCCACGGGTTGGGCTGGCGGGGGGCATTGCCACCCCATCTTCTGTGGCCGCAGCGTTTGCGATGGGGGCAGGCTACATTGTGTCGGGTAGTGTGAATCAGGCGTGTGTGGAATCGGGAAGTTCCGATGCTGTGCGGAAGATGCTCGCGGAAGCCGGGCAGGCAGACGTCACAATGGCCCCTGCCGCGGATATGTTCGAGATGGGCGTGAAGGTGCAGGTTCTCAAACGGGGTACCATGTTCCCGATGCGAGCGGCTAAACTGTTTGAGTTGTACCGCGCCTATCCAAGTTGGGAAGCGATTCCGGAGCCAGAACGTGTCCAGGTAGAAAAGACGCTCTTCCGTACCAGTTTCGATGAGATTTGGGCGACGACCAGGGAGTTCTTTATCCGCAGGGATGCAACTCAACTTCCGAAGGCCGAGGCCGATCCCAAGCACCGGATGGCTCTGGTATTCCGCTGGTATCTTGGGCTATCCAGCCGATGGGCAAATGCGGGAGAGGCCGGTCGGCAACTCGACTATCAGGTGTGGTGTGGTCCCGCAATGGGCGCGTTCAACGAGTGGGCAAAGGGTTCGCCGCTGGAGTCGCCGAAGAATCGCACCGTCGTCGGGGTGGCCCTGAATCTGCTTTACGGAGCGTGTGTGGTACTCCGTCGGCAGGCGCTGCGTCAGGCAGGAGTTCACCTTTCGGACGAATGTTTCCCAACCGGCCCACTGCCGCTGGAAGAGATTGAGAAGCGGCTTGCGTAAATTCGTCCTTCTTTGTTCGTCCTTCTTTGTTCGTCCTTTGTCCTTCGTCCCTCGTCCTTCGGGAAAACAACGGAGCGAAACGCGGGAATGTCTTCACGAAAGACGAGGAACGAGGGACAAAGGACGAAGGACATGCGAAATCGAGACATGCAGACATCGAACAACAACGGCACGCCCTCGGATCGTTCGGGTTCTCATTCCCCATTAGCCATTGTCGGAATCGGCTGTCTGTTCCCGAAGGCGGCGGGGCCGGGGTTCTACTGGGCCAATGTCAAGCACGGGGTCGATTGCATCACTGAGATTCCACCGACTCACTGGAACCCGGACGATTACTTCGATGCCGACCCGAAACGACCAGACATGACCTATGCCCGTCGCGGTGGTTTCCTTGATGTGGTGGATTTCAACCCACTTGAGTTTGGCATCGCTCCGCGAGACATCGAAGCCACGGACACAACACAACTTCTCGGTCTTGTCGCGGCCAAGCAGGCGCTAACCGATGCAGGCGTGATTGTGACGAGCGGTCCGGCTACCGCCGATCGTTCGTCAAGAATGGTCGATCGTTCGCGTATCTCCGTCATTTTGGGTGTGACGGGCACACTGGAACTGGTGATTCCGCTCGGGGCACGGCTGGGGCACCCGAAATGGAAGCGGGCGATGAAGGCCGCGGGCATCCCGGACGAACTGGCCGATGATGCCGCAGCGCGAATCGCGGAGTCTTACGTTCCGTGGCAGGAAAACAGCTTCCCCGGGTTACTCGGGAACGTGGTGGCCGGGCGAATCGCCAACCGTCTGGACCTTGGGGGAACCAATTGCGTCGTCGATGCCGCGTGTGCCAGTTCGCTCAGTGCGGTCCACCTCGCTGCTCTCGAACTTCAGGCGCACCGTGCGGATGTGGTCGTCTCGGGCGGTTGCGACACGTTCAACGACATCTTCATGTACATGTGCTTCAGCAAGACGCCAGCACTTTCACCCACGGGAGATGCGAAGCCGTTCGATGCCGCTGGCGATGGCACCATCCTGGGCGAAGGTCTTGGGATGGTGGTGCTGAAACGCCTGGCCGATGCGGAGCGGGATGGCGACACCATTTACGCCGTACTCAAGGGCATCGGGTCATCCAGCGATGGAAAAGGAAACGCCATCTATGCTCCCAGCGCGGCGGGGCAGAAGAACTGCCTGCGAAACGCTTATACCTTCGCGGATGTTACGCCGGACACAATCGAACTCGTTGAAGCGCACGGAACGGGTACACGGGTTGGCGATGCGACCGAGGCGACAGCCTTGACCGAAGTGTTCGGCACGGGCTTTATGAACTCTTCTTCCGCATCGCCCAAATCCCGTCCCTGGTGCGCTCTTGGTTCCGTGAAGTCACAAATCGGACATACCAAGGCCGCAGCCGGTGCAGCATCGCTCATCAAGGCCGCGCTTGCGGTGTACTTCAAAGTTCTCCCGCCAACGATCAAGGTGACGAAGCCCGTCGAACCGCTCGGTTCGTCCGATTCTCCCTTCTACGTCAACACCACGATGCGACCGTGGTTGCCCCGGGCCGATCATCCCCGGCGAGCAGCTCTCTCCGCGTTTGGATTTGGAGGAAGCAACTTTCATGCGGTTCTGGAGGAGTACCAATCGGAGAAGCGCGAGGTGGACTGGGATGGCTCGGTCGAGTTGCTGGCGCTTGGGGCCGAGACTCCGGAAGCGCTGGCCGCGGAACTCGGGAAAGTGCCGACCACATGGTCGGAGTTTGCCCGCTTTGCCGAGCGTTCTCGATCATCATTTGATGTGTCGGCCCCGTGTCGGCTTTGCTTTGCCGCGCACCGCATGCTCACCGACCTGACGAACGCAATCGCCAGCGCACTGGCAAAACTCCAGGCCGAGCCAGCCGCGACCCACTGGCACACACTCGATGGCATCCACTACGGCAGCGGCCCCGTGCCTGGGAAACTCGCGATTCTCTTCCCCGGGCAAGGATCGCAGTCGGTGGGAATGCTCCGCGATCTCGCGTGCCTGTTTCCCGAAATGCTCGATAGCCTCGCCGCGGCGAACGCCGCGATTGAGAGCCTGTCCAAAGACGCCACCGATGCCCGCAGGCTCTCCGACCGGATTTACCCACCCACATCCTTCGACCCCGAACAGAAGAAATTCCAGGACACCGACCTCCGCGAAACTCGCAATGCCCAGCCCGCCCTTGGAGCGATCAGCTTCGGTGCCTGGCGTGTGTTGTCGGAGCGGTTTGGTGTTACTGCCCATGCGTTTGCCGGACACAGTTACGGAGAACTTGTAGCACTGACCGCAGCTGGCCGGATGGCCCCGGCCGATTTGTGGCCCCTGTCTCGCCTCCGTGGGCAACTCATGGGGGAACAGCGATCGGGGGACCGGGGCACGATGCTTGCCGTTCTCGCTCCGCTTGCGGATGTGGAGCGAGTTCTTGCCGAGCAAAACCTCGACCTCACGATTGCGAACCGGAACGCCCCAAAGCAGATAGTTTTGTCGGGAGCGACTGCGGAAATCGAGCGGGCAGCGAAAGTTTTTGCCGATGCCAGAATGAAATCGGCACGGTTGCCGGTCGCCGCAGCGTTTCACAGTCCGTTTGTAGCCGATGCCGCGATACCCTTCCGAACGGCTCTGGAAACAGTGGCGTTTGCACCTGCTTCGGTGCCGGTCTACGCGAACACAACGGCTGCTGAATATCCCACTGATCCGGTCGCAGCCCGAGATTTACTTGCCAACCAACTCGCCAGACCCGTTGCATTTGTCGAGCAAATCCAGGCAATTGTTGAAGCTGGAGCAAGAACATTTGTTGAAATCGGCCCGGCATCCGTTCTCACGCGACTGACCGAGGCCATTCTTGCGGAACGGGACGCTTCCGAGTTTGAGGTCTTCGCGCTCGATCAATCTGGGGGTAAGCGGCCGGGCATGCTAGACTTAGGGCATGTCCTGGCACGGCTCACAGCTCGAGGACACACGTTAAACCTCGCTGCTTGGGAGCAAGGAAGCCGGTGTCGTCCGATACTTACAACGGGGAAGCCTGGACTCACTATTGCCCTGAATGGGGCAAATTATGTGAATCCGCGACCAGCGCGGCCAGAAACCCCACGGACGAGCCAAAACGGTCGGCCCACATCCGCTTCTATCCAGCGGTGGGCACCGGCTGCCTCGCCCACGAAGGTTGCTCCGATGTCCGATCCTGACCCGAACGCTTTGGCGAGGGCGCTCCTGATGACGCAGGAGAGTCTCGCTGCGCTCCAGCGGATGCAGGAGCAAACAGCTGCACTGCACAAACAGTTCCTGGAATCTCAGGAGGCGGCTCAACGCACCCTGCAAGCCCTCGTCGATCAACAGCAGTCTCTGCTGTTGTCGGGACTCGGGGCCGGTGTGGCGTTGCCTGCGGTTTCCCATGTCCCTTCGCCGGTTGCAATTACTCCGAAGCTGGCCGAACCTCAGCGCCCCACCCCCGCGTCCATCGCTCCTCGTCTCGCTTCGACCACGCCTGCTCCTGCGATCACGCCATCACCGGTAGCCTTACCGAAACCTTTGGCCGTTCCCATCCCTGCGACTGCCAAACCATCCGCTGGGAATCGGATCGCATCGACGCTTCTGGCTGTGGTCTCGGAGAAGACGGGTTATCCGGTGGAGAGCCTGGACTTGTCGTTGTCGTTGGATGCGGATTTGGGAGTGGATTCGATCAAGCGCGTAGAGATTCTTTCGACTCTTCAGGAACGGCTGCCCGATGCACCCGTGGTGAAGCCCGAACACCTTGGCACGCTTCACACGCTACGCGACGTTGCCGACTTCCTCGGTGGCTCGGACAGCAAAGTTGAAGCTGAGTATGAGGATGAACTGTCCCGAACGATGCAGGTTGGCAAGGATCAGTTGTTGCTGTTGTCCCGCCCGGAGGCTATGCCAGCGATACCTTCGGCTCGGACCGCCACATTCCCAGCAAAGCCAACTGGCGATACGGCAGCGGTGTTGTTGCAAGTGGTCTCGGAGAAGACGGGTTATCCAGTGGAGAGCCTGGACCTGTCGTTGAGTTTGGATGCGGATTTGGGAGTGGACTCGATCAAGCGAGTGGAGATTCTCTCGACTCTTCAGGAACGGCTGCCCGATGCACCGGTGGTGAAGCCCGAACATCTCGGCACGCTTCACACACTTCGCGACGTTGCCGACTTCCTCAATGGACAACAACTACTAGCTGCCCCAGCGACTGCTAAAATCCCAATCCTCCTCCATGCTCCCGTTACCCCAACAGGGGACACGAAGACGAATTTCTCCGAGTTGCTTGCCCCCGATACCGAACACATATCCAACATCTATCCTCCGAGCATACCGGATACGATCCCGAAGAAGAACGGAAACAGCCGTGAGTCGGGAACCGTCCGACAGCCGGTTTCCAGGTCTGTTCCCGAGAATACAGTCCCGCTTGCTTCTTCAACTGGCAGCGACCGGGTGGATCGAAGCATCCTTCAGTCGGTAGACCTCGACTTGGGGACCCCACGCACCCGGATTCCGCTGGCAACCGGCGGCGAGATCTGGGTTGTCGGTGACTCCGATCAATTGACGATGGCCGTTGCCGACTTGCTTGCTGCTCAGGACTTCAACATCAAGGTGTTTGGCTGGTCTGGGCCAGGGACGGTGAAGCCGAGTGGCCCCCTGAGCGGGTTGGTGTTGCTCGCTCCCCTTACTACTGGTTTGGAGTCGGGGTTGAATCGGCAGGCGTTTGAGTGGTTGAAACTGGCCGGGCCTAAACTCCGGCAGGCGGGGCGAACCGGGGCGGCCGTGTTCGCGACCGTGGCGAGACTGGATGGAGCATTCGGTCTTGCGGATCTTTCACCCGAGGCCGACCCGACTACCGGCGGACTCGCGGGGCTTGTGAAGACTGCCCGGCACGAATGGCTGGAAGTGAGTTGCAAGGCAATCGATCTGGCACCGACGTTCTCCATCCCACAGGCAGCGGGTGCCGCGATTGTGGATGAGATTCTGGCCTCGGGTCCGGTCGAGGTTGGAATTACCCCGACTCATCGTTGCACGCTCGAACTCGCACGAACCGTTCGGCGACCGGGAAATCAACTCATCAATCTCGTTGCCCGGGACGTAATCCTGATAACCGGCGGAGCCCGGGGAGTGACCGCCGAGGTTGCCGTTGCTCTTGCGGAAACCTATTCGGCCACCTTGATTCTCACGGGCCGCACGCCAACTCCTACCCCGGAGCCGGATTGGCTGGTTGGATTAACCATCGAGAGCGAGCTGAAGAAGGCCATCGCCGCGAAACTCGGTTCCGATGCCAGCCCCAAACAGGTGGGTGAGCAATACCACAAAACGATCGCGCAACGGGAGGTTCGCCGGACTCTGGAACGGATCACTCGGGCCGGGGCAAAGGTTGCCTACTATCCCGTGAACATCACGGATGGGAAGTCCGTCGCCGGCCTGCTCCAGCAGGTGCGGGTGAAGTTTGGACCGGTCACCGCCCTCGTTCATGGGGCGGGAGTTCTGGCCGACAAGCGGCTCGACGACCTGACCGGCGACCAGTTCGACCACGTCTACGCCACCAAGGTGGATGGGCTCCGAAACATTCTCGATCTCCTCGCCCACGAGGAGCTGAAAGCGATTGTGCTGTTCAGTTCCACCACTGCACGTTTCGGCCGGATTGGACAGGCCGCATACGCCTGCGCCAACGAAGTGCTGAACAAGACCGCACAGGTCGAGGGTCGGCGACGACCCGGCTGCCGGGTCGTGTCGATTAACTGGGGACCGTGGGATGGAGGCATGGTGACCCCCGGACTGCGGAAGATGTTCGAGACCGAGGGAATCGGGCTGATTTCGCTTCTCGATGGCGGAGCATTTCTCGTCCAGGAATTGAGCGCAGCGGGAAAATCGATCGAGGTGATTGCCCTGGCCAAGCACCGCGGTTCCGGTGTGATCCCGGTTCCTGCGGGCACAGCATCGACAAGCCAGCGGGAAACCGCCGGCTCGGCGGCCAACTCAACTCCATCGCCCGCCGATTTATCGCTGGCATTCGAGCGGACGATCGATGTGTCCTCTCACCCGGTACTGATGTCTCATGTGATCGATGGTCGTGCCGTTCTCCCCATGGCATTGCACCTGGAGTGGCTGGCCCACGCAGCGCTCCACGGAAACCCTGGTCTTGTGTTCCACGGGTTCAACGATCTGCGTGTTACCCAGGCGGTTGGAGTCGATTCCAGTTTGTCGATCCAGCTCCGGGCATTTGCCGGCAAAGCGATGAAGCAAGACAAGTTATTTGTTGTTCCGGTCGAACTGCGGGGAAAGCGAAAAGATGGGCGGGAACTGATTCACTCCCGTGCGGAGATCGTTCTTGTATCCGCGATTCCACCGGCACCGCTGGCCGATCGGCCACCGCCGGTTACGCCGCTGTCCTATTCGGTTTCCGATGCTTACCGGGACTTCCTGTTCCACGGTCCCGAGTTGCAAGGGATCGAACGGATCGAGGGAGCATCCGAGGTGGCATTCATTGGAACGGCATTCTCGGCCCCTGCTCCGATCGAATGGTTCCAGTCTCCTCTCCGCTCTGGGTGGGTTGCCGAACCACTGGTCCTCGATGTCAGCTTCCAAATGATGATCCTGTGGACGCGCTTTCATCACGACACCGGCTCGCTCCCCTGCTTCGCTGGCCGGTATCGGCAGTATCGCAAATCATTCCCTGCTGGCCCGACAACGATCGTGATCCGCATCCGCCGGGACGATGGGAAGTTTGCCCGTGCAGATGTCGATTACCTCGACCCGGACGGCCGCATTATCGCCCAGATGCAGGACTACGAATGCGTCATGGAAAAGTCGTTGAACCAGGCATTCCGCCGCAATCAAATCGGGTCGAAGAGATAAGGTGGACAGCAGGAAGAAATCTACCTAGAGGTTGAGTGCTGTCGGTAGGCACACCCCCTCCCTGACGGTCGGGGTTCGCCCGGAGGGTGAAAATGTCTCGGTTTTCGGGCGAACCCCGACCGTCAGGGAGGGGGTGGAGACTTCTCGTTTGGTTATGGCTGGCATCCAAAAGGAGTTGCTCATGTGTCGCTTCCCCTTCGTGATAATCGCTCTCCTCTCGATAACCGCCCCGGCATTCGCCCAATCGAAAGACCCAGTCCCCGGCAAAGCTCCCTTCCCAATAGCCTGGGGAACCGCCTACCACATCATGCCGGGAACGCATACCGATGAATCCGGATACTTCTCGCTGAATGAAGGGAAGAACGGGAAAATCTACGTCGGCACGGCGGCCTATGGGTTCAACGCATATCTCATCGAGTTCGATCCGAAGACAGGCAAGCAGCGCATCGTGATCGATACCAACAAACTGTGTGGGCTCGATGTGAAAGGACCAACCTACGCAGCCCAGGCCAAAATCCACACCCGAAACTTCGTGGGACCATCGGGCAAGATTTACATTGGCAGCAAGCAGGGCTATCGCCGCGAGAAAGATGATACCGCCGACTACCCGGGTGGGTACGTCATGGTCTACGACCCCGAGACGGACAAAGCCGAGAACCTCAGCATGCCCTACAAGGGCGAGGGTGTGATCGATGTGATCGCCGATGAAGGTCGGGGCATCATTTACGTTGTGACGTGTGAGGAACAGCACTGGATGCGGTACGATGTGAAAACTAAAAAGTACCGCGAACTGGGACCACTTCTCACCCCCTACGCGGCGACCCTCCTGGATAGCAAGGGCCGCGCACAGGCGATCACCAAGGAATTCAAACTCGCCACTTACGATCCCACAACTGACAAGGTCGCACTTGCCGACATTACGGTTGATGGGAAGCCACTGATCGCGGAACCGAAACTCGGCCCCGCATGTTGGGATGTGACCGCCGATGGCAAAACCGCTTACATGATCCGCATGTCCGAGGCCGTGCTGTACCAGATCGACCTCAGCGGCGACAGCAAGAGCGTGGCCGCTAGGAATCTTGGCAAGCTGATCGAAGGGAAGAACTACGACTCACGCGGTTCGCTGATCGTGGGACCGGACGGTAAGGTTCACGCCCTGGTGCGGGTGGATAACGACACGAAATTTGGCACCGGCTACCTTCATCACCTCGTGACCTATGACCCCGCTATGAAGAAGGCGACAGACCACGGGGTGTTGGCGGTCAAGAACCCGGACTTTTTCGACTTTGGACCGGGCAAGGACGGCAAGACAAAGCCGTGGACGCACGGTTTCCACAAGCTCCCGGACGGCACCCTTACGCCGCTGCACGCACACATGGCGCTGATCCAGGCGAAGGATGGCACGTTCTACGCCACCATCATCTACCCGTTCACCTTGCTCAAGATCGAGCCGAAAGACATCCAGCAGTAGTCCTTCCGCCCTCACCCACAACCCCCTCTCCCCGCGGGAGAGGG
>DASZJS010000665.1:0-7683 GCA_035947935.1 Gemmata sp.
ACGTCTTTCGGATCGAGTCGGATGGCCTCCTCGAAGCAGGCAATGGCCCTCTCCGGGTCTCCCTTGTCCAGCAGGGCGACTCCCAAACTATTCCTTGCGACAATGTTCTGGGGATGGGTGGAGACGGCCGCTTGAAACCACCGGATGCGATCCTCGACTCCTTCGTTCACATTTACCGGGTAGAGGCTGCCAAGATCGATGAGGAGATTGAGATTCCCCGGGTGCTTGGCCAACGCACGCTCCAACAACAGTCGCCGCCGATCCAAAGGAACGCTTTTCTCCGAAGTCAGGGCAACGAACCAAACTGGCTGCGCCAAAGCCTCATTCTTCTGAGCCAGATCAATCAAACCATTTGCGTTTTTGGTGCAAATGGCTTCGCGGATTTGCGTGCGAAAAGAATCCTGGTCCGCGAATCTCAAGACCGAGGCAACATCTGCCGAATGATCGACGATAATCCAACGATCCAGCGCGGTTAAGGCCCGTTCCCGAATTGCCGACTCCGAAAGTCGTGCAGCGATCTCTGTCCCCGACGTTTTCCCGGGCACGATTCCAAAGCTGGTGAATGCCTCCATCCACAAAGGAACCAGTGTCGTTGGTCCCGGATAACGCGTATCCACAGGGGTACACCGAATGTTGTCGATCCTGTCCAGATTCCGAAGCAGAACAAGATCAGCACGGAGTCGGTCCAGTCCTTCTTTTGAGTTGTCCGCGCCACCATCCCCAAACCTCTTCTCCGCCTGTTGGAGTGCGATTTCCGCTCGATCCGGGTCGTCTGCTTTCAAAGCCTCTTCAGCCTGAGCGAGAAGAGTGGTTACCGCCTCTGCATTCCGCGCGAGTCGATCCCGCTGCGCAATCGCTTGTCGATCCTGCCACATTGCAAACGCGCCACCGCCAAAGAGCAGCAATCCCAGGGCCACGGCCAGAGCCATCTGGACACGTCGCCGCTTGCGTTGTTCGTGGGCCTCGGCTTGCGCCTTGGCCCGCTCCCCTTCGGCCCGGACACGATCCAGTTCCGCTTGCTGTGCCCGTTCATCAGCTGCCGATCGCAGTTCGGCGACGGCCTTCGCCACCTCGGTTGCATCGCACGGACGATCTTTTTGAAGCGGTGCCAAGCACTGCTTGCACAATGCTACAAATTCGGGATCGGCCCCACACGCATCCAGCCTGGCAAGGCAATCTTCCACTTTACCCTGAGCGGCCAGGATGCGCGTGGTTTCTGCCGTATTACTCACAAATGGCGGCTGCCCGGTCAGGATTACCGCCAAGATTGCTCCAAGCCCAAACACGTCGCTCCGCTTATCGATCTGCCCGATCGCTCCCACCGCTTGCTCAGGAGGCATGAAGGCCGGAGTACCCAGCACGCTTCCCGTTTCTGTTTTCATGCCGTCCGAATCGCGGATCGGACGAATCTCCGTTCCGGCTGTTGTTGCATGGGGATCTTCGTTCTGAGTTCCGCTTTCTGCGTTCCGCACGACCTTGGCGAGTCCCCAGTCCATCACCTGAACCTCGCCGAACTTCCCAACCATGATGTTTGCCGGCTTCAGATCGCGGTGGATGACGCGATGAGTGTGCGCATAAGCAATGGCTTGACAGATTTGCTCGAAGATAGCCACAAAACGGCCGCGGTCGCGATCGGGACTCCGACGAGCAACGAGCATGGCATTGAGTGTCTCCCCCTCGATCAGCTTCATAGCCAGAAATGGGCGGCCATCCGGCAGAGTGCCGAGATCGTGAATGGGTGGGATGGCCGGATGTTGCAATTGGGCCGAAATACGGGCCTCGTCTTCAAATCGGCGGCCCGTTGCCGAGTGCAAAGCGAGATGATTCTGAAGTACCTTGAGGGCAACCTCACGGTCCAATCTTGTGTCAGAGGCCTGGTAAATGATCCCCATCCCACCGCGAGCAATCTCAGCACCAAGTATGTATCGCGTCGTAGCTGCTGTTGGGACAGATTCGGTGGACGCGACGATGCAGGGCTCTGAGCCAACGACTGTTCCATGTTCCGAAACAGTGCGGGTGGCATCAGCCTTTGCAACATCGTGCAGGTCGGCTGTGTGGAGTGGATCGGAAGAAGACCCGGGCATTGGAATACCTTACTCGCGGCGTATGATTCGCGTCCCAATGTTAACACGACTCAACGCCCGGAGCCAGGGGTCCACCCGTCCTCCAATGACGGCAAATGGAGCCGGAATTTCTTACGACTGCGCTGTTTTTTTTGCGTGTCCGATGCCGACGATCGCAAATGGCAACCGATTGGGTGAAGCCATATTGGTAATGACGGAACTCTGGCGAGTGCCGCTACAACTTTGAAGTAGCGGCACTCGCCAGAGTTCCGTTGGTACAAATGAAACGATTTCGAGAGTGAGTTCGCCAGTTCGCTGGCGAACCCTTTGGTTGATGTTACGGTTTCAATTCCCATACTTTGAGCGTCTTATCCGCCGAACCGGAGGCGATGAATGTCCCATCGGCACTGATAATCACGGTTCGTACCGCGCCGGTATGCCCCTTCAGCACAGCCAACTCTTTGCCCGTGTTCGGATTCCAGATGCGAAGGGTTTTGTCTGCGCCAGCGGTGACGAGTTTCGTTGCCTTGCCGCCACTGGTATTACTGCTAGTGCTGCCACTGCTGCCATCGCCGCTAGCGCTGCCGCTACTGCTGGTACTGCTGCTGGTGCCGCTGAAGGCAAGCGCGTACACAGCTCCCGTATGTCCTGAGAGGCGATGTAATTCCTTCCCGGTCTGGCCATCGAACAACCGCACCACACCGTCTTTCCCGGCAACCGCGATCTGGTCTCCGGCGGGCGAGATTCCCAGGGCGGTCAACTCCAGCTTTTCCACCTTCTCGGACCACAGGAGCTTCTCTTTTGCAGTATCCCACGCGTGGAGAGTGTTGTCGGTGGTGATGGTCGCGATGATTGCATCGTTGGATGTTGCGAGCATCGCGACATCGGACTTGTGTTTGAGGTCGGCGGGAACGGCCCCTTCGGCCTTCGGGAAGTCGTTCGCGTGAAAGACGACTCGTGTGGCATCAGTTGCGTCGGCATGGATAAATGCCCGGCCGTCTGGAGTGAAACCGAGAAATCTCACGCCACCCCGCCCGTTGCCATAGTTTTTCTCCAGGTTCATTTGGATTAAGTGATTCTGATTATTGACGATATAGAGCCATATTCCATCCGGGTGCAGAGCAAGCAAATCGACCGGACCTGGCCGCAGTGCCTTCGCGCCATCGAGGATGTTCCGGATCTTCTTCTCTTCGCGTATATTCCATGCGATCACGTAGTCATCGCCATCACCAGCATAGAGGGTGTCCGCCGGGCCGATGGCGAGAGAAGTGACAGTTGCAGTGTGTGTAAAGGTGGCTCGCTCCCGCCAGACCGGCACCGCGGGTTTCGGTGCCTGAGTGGCTATGGGGAGTTTTGCAATTTGGAGGAGTGAGGATGGTGTTGGGGTATCTGTGGGCGGATTCGCTGGGGATGCCGGAAGAAAGCCAGTTGCGATTCCAAGAGCCAGACCGACGCTCAGAACGCCGACGAACAGGTTGAAGCGGGTGCGGAACATGGATTGAGTGACCCCATGCGCGAGTGCGGCGACCGGGCCAGTCGAGAGGGTGTCGAGTCCACCACGAACGAGTTGCGTCACCGCGAGCGTGGACACGGTCAGTTCTCCAGCCACAGCGGCCGGGGCTACCAGTGCCGACAACACCGCCCCAATCCCACCAACCCCGAGCGTCACACCTCTGCGCCTGAGGCGATCCGCGAGCAATTTCCGGGCACGGGCCAGTCGTCCCGAGAGCAAGCCTTCGGACCAGCCGAGCCTGATCGCTACATCCTTGCGGGTGAGACCTTCGAGGTCGCATAGAACGACCGGTACACGATATCGCGCTGGTAGGGCAAGCAGCACTTCATCGATAACTTCGCGCACATCATTCGGGAGTGGCTCGAATGATTCGGTGGGACGATGCGCTGTGGCATGTGTCTCGTAGTTGAGACGGCGGCCTTCGGTTCTTCTGGCTCGCTGCGCGATCTTACATGCGACACCATGCAGCCAGGCACCGAGTCGTTCTGGCGGGTGGACTGCACTGGGTTTGCAGGCCAGAACGAGGAAAGTGGCCTGGAAGGCATCCTCGGCATCGTGCCATCGTGCCAGCATCCGCCGACAAACCCCGAACACCATCGCTCCGTGCCTGCGAACGAGTTCGGTAAACGCGATCTCGTCGCGATGATGCCGAAAGCGGCCGAGCAGTTCGGCATCGGTTGCCTGGACATCGGCTACGGGGCGGAACAGTGCCAGAAGGCTGCCGGGACGAAGACCCATGAAGAAATCCGGTGGGGAACAGGTTGTCTGTGATACTACTCCCGCCCACCTCTCTGCGCGTACGCGATTCCTTCGATTTCAATTGATGAGCGATTTTTCATCAAATGGGTCACCGGATACGCTTTTGATCGATGAGTGTGGTCGCCAGTTGGCGTGGAATTCGTAAAATCGCGTGCTGTGGTCCCACGACTCATCGAGACTGAGTATGAACAACGTCGTTGTCCCGGCACCTGCTGCCACCATCAAGCACGATATCGCCAACATCGCCCTTGCCGAGAAGGGCAAGAAGCGGATTCTTTGGGCCGACCATGACATGCCGGTCCTGACCAACATCCGCGAACGGTGGGAGCGCGAGAAGCCGCTGCTCGGCTTGCGGATGGCTGCGTGCCTGCACGTTACCGCCGAGACGGCCAACCTCGTCCGCACGCTCAAGGCGGGCGGTGCCGACCTGCTCCTCGTTGCTTCCAACCCGCTTTCGACGCAGGACGATGTCGCTGCGAGTCTGGTCAAAGACTTCAGTATCGGCGTTGCCGCGATCCACGGCGAGAAGCCACCGACCTACTACAAGCACGTTGCGATGGCCCTAGATCACCGGCCTCACGTCACAATGGATGATGGTGCCGACCTCGTCACCGCGATGACGTTCATCTCGCTCGATTGGCTGAACAAATTCGATCCCGAGAAGCAGAAACCTGTCCGGGATTGGGCTGAGAAGTTCACTCCGGAACAACGGAAAAACCTCTTCAACGACCTGATAGGCAGCATGGAGGAAACGACGACCGGCGTGATCCGCTTGCGGGCGATGGAGAAGAAAGGCTTCCTGAAATTCCCGGTGATCGCGGTGAACGATGCGGAAACCAAGCACTTCTTCGATAATCGCTATGGCACCGGCCAGAGTACCATCGATGGCATCATCCGCGCTACCAACACCCTGATTGCCGGGCGCAAGATTGTCGTTGCCGGATATGGGTGGTGCGGTAAAGGCGTTTCTCTGCGTGCCCGCGGTTTGGGCGCTCAGGTGATCGTTACCGAAGTGAACTCTGTGCGTGCCCTCGAAGCGGCGATGGATGGGTTTGCCGTCATGTCGATGGCCGACGCCGCGAAGGTTGGCGATGTGTTTATCACGGTTACCGGGAACATGCACATCATTCGCCGGGAACATTTCCTGGTCATGAAGGATGGCGCGATGGTGTGTAACAGCGGTCACTTCGATATTGAGATCGACCTCGTTGCTCTGAACAAGGAGACCGAGCTGTACACGCCAAACGTCCGCCCTGAGGTGGAGGAATTCCGACTTAAGAGCGGCAAGCGGATCTATGTGATCGGGGCGGGTCGTTTGGTGAATCTCGCGGCAGCGGAAGGGCACCCGGCGAGTGTCATGGATATGAGCTTCGCAACCCAGGCGCTGGCCACCGAATATTGCGTCAAGGAACGCGGCAAGCTGGCCGCGAAGGTACACGAAGTGCCGCGCTTTATCGAGGAATTTGTATCCAACACCAAACTGGCCTCAATGGGCATTACTATTGATGCGATGACATCAGAGCAGGTGAGTTACGTCAACGAGTGGGAACACGGAACGTGACGAAAAAGAGATGAAGGAAAAAATCTCGAATCCCGACCCTGGAAGGGTCGTAGCAATTAGCCGGTGGTTGAGCGAAGCGACACCACCGGTCTGAATTTCGCTTGGCCACTGGCCAATGGCTACGCCAACGCCACACGTCCTGGCGTCTCTCCTCTGTAAATGCGATTGATTCGTTCCCGCGTAAGGCCCAGCACCTTGTCGAACCGGCTCAGCTTCAACCCCTCAATCCCCGTGCTGTAGTCGGCCAGGTTGTAGAGCATCGCCACGTCGGCCCGGATTTCCTTGTCGAGTTCCTGTCGGAATAACCACTTCACAAGCCGCAGGCCACCCGCTGGTCCGGGATACCGGGATTTCGCATAGGCCAGTGAGAAAATCCGCGTCGTCTTTTCATCTTGTGGAACGAAGAAGATGTAGATCCGCCACCGGGCCATCCGCTCGCGGGACTCATCCGCTCCCGTCCACCAGTGGTCGAACACCGAATGGACCGGAGAGAACCGCGTGGTCCAGTGGTCGTGAAACAGGTCGCCTCTCCTGATCCCAAGAAGAAGTGCATACAGCCAGTTTAGCCGCTTGGTCGGGCCAGCATTCATGACCGTGACCGTGTCCTCAGTGGATTCGATCCGGACCCTCACCTCGTGCAGTTTCGTCAACTCGTATCCGAATGTGTCGTGAACGGTGCCGCTGTGTTCGATTTCGTTGAAATTATCGACCGCCAGTTCGAGCGGGGCCGGGATCGTGTGTTCCAGAATGCCAATAGGGAAATATCCTTCGGCATCAATCGTGGGAAATGCGGGGTTACTACCCCGCGATTTCACCCAGATCAGCCCGCGTTCTTCACGCACATCGTAACTGGTCGTGCAGGTCGTCATCTTCGGAGCTGCGGGACTTTCCCCATTGCCGCACGAGTCAAACGTCCAACCGTGGTACTTGCAGCGTATTCTGTCTCCAACCACCTCGCCTGCACTCAGTTTCAGCCGACGATGAGGACACACATCGGACACCGCTGCCGCCATTCCTGCTGTCGTCCGGAATACCGCCAGTGGTTGCCCGCCAACCATCACTCCAAGCGGCTTTTGCCGCAGATCGCAACTTCGGGTTGCCGGTTGCCAGTGGTCCAACATCCCCATCGGGCGACCCTCCTGCTAAGATGCACTATCGTGCTATCGGCATTCGGATGGTGGCGATTGACCCATCATGTCCACCGATCTTAATTTTCTTGGTTATTTAACGCAGTTCCCCCATGTTCACAGGCTTGATCCAGACGCTGGGCACCGTTCGGACGCTGGATGAAGGGGATGGCGGGCGAACGCTGAAGGTGATTGGACCCTCGCTCGGCTCAAAACTGGAGATCGGCGAGAGTGTCGCAGTGAATGGAACGTGTTTGACTGTAACCGCTTGCGGAGGCGATACATTCTTGTTCCAGGTCGGTCCCGAAACGCTGGCCAAGACGAACCTGGGTCTCCTGGCACCGGGCGATGGCGTGAATCTGGAACGGGCGCTGCGGATTGGCGATTCGCTCGGTGGGCATTTCGTCACGGGACACATTGACTGCACGGGGACGATCCTGGAGAAATCGCCGCGGGGCGAATGGCTGATGGTCTGGTTCGGTTATCCCCCCGAGTTCGCGGAACTCCTGGTCGAGAAGGGATCGATTGCCGTGGATGGAGTAAGCCTGACGCTGGTGGATGTTCAGCCCGAGCGATTCAGCGTGATGCTGATCCCGCATACTCGCGACAACACGACCATCGGTCGGAAGGGACCGGGGGACACGGTCAATCTGGAATTCG
>DASZJS010000666.1:0-4023 GCA_035947935.1 Gemmata sp.
AACAACATTGCGATGATCTGATTTGGCACTTTACAAGGCGTTTTCATCTCAATCGCAGATTCAATCATGGTCGCTGTCATGTTTTGTCAGGTTTTGTCATGTTTTTTCGGCCTCTTGGAACGCGATCAGGAGCAGAAATAATCACTTCAATCATAAACAAACTCGTGTTTTGGACTGGTTGATCAATCCTCTGGTTCCCTATCCTGGCCCCTCGATGACATCATTCGAATAACCAGTTCTATAACGTCTTTCGGGCACCGAGCTGCTGCAAAGTTTCGATGGCCCACAGTGTCTTTCAAGCGGGCCACCTGCCGCTACGAGACCAAACACATGTAGTACTTTCCCGATGAAGCAGAGCAGTCGGCCTCACCGCACCTTTTCTGCTCAACCCGCTTCGCCTTCGACAAATGTATGATTGACGCTAGCCAGCACACGGCACTCGACGGCGCGGCCGCGAACACGCCCAGGCGTAAACCGAAGCTGCCGCAACAGCGGCGGGTAGGTGTCCCAGTTACCGCCGGAATAGACCCCGCTGCCGTTTGCCGTCGCGTCCGTAACCTCGCCCATCTCGCTGACCGTCAGAAAATAGGCGATACCGTCGTTGAACGTGCTGCAAACCTCGTAGTCGGACCTGGTTGTGTTGGTCAGGTTCCGCTCATGAACTTCGCGCAAGAAATCCGGCACATGCAATTGCCTTCGAACGTCGTCGAGGTTTAGAACGTGCGGATACTCATCCACCCGGAAGTGGTCCCAGGCCGTGTAGAGTTTCTCGTTCGCCTCGACACAGAGTACGACCGCAGGGATAGGTCGGTCGAACTTGGGAAACGATTTCGATTTGACTTCCTTTCCGCCGACGAATTTATCGACGGAGCGGACGCGGCCATTGTCCCAGTACGTAGTCGATTCTCCGTCCTGCACTCCGTTCGCGTAGAACGAAACACTCCACAGCACGCCATCGTTGTATGTAGTCGTCTTGCCGTGCGGGACTCCTTTCTTCAACTCCTGGTCGTGCTGCCAGCTATGTTCAAAGAAAACGGAATACTCCCAATCGATGCCGCGCCCGTCGTCGCGGAAGACCCCCGTTCCGTCCTTCACGACCTGCGTTCGATCCTCCGTCCACGCGTTGCGGACGATCAACTTTTCGCCAGCGGCATATTCAGCCTCAAGCTGCGGCGACCCGTCGTCGAAGAACTTGAGCCACGGGCCGCGCTTCTCGCCCGTGACTGTGTGGAGTTCCTCGGCCAGTTGCCCGTTTTCGTGGTACAGCCGGACGGGCTCCGCGCCGTAGCCGTCCTCATCCTTGACGTATCGCTTCTGCAGCTTGCCGCTTGGGTAATACCATTCGATGATGGTGTGGGGGCCGTGTCTGAATTCCTTGCGCTTGAGCTGTCCGTCGGGCCAGAAGTCGCCGGTGACCTTTCCCGATTTGTAAAAAATCACCTTCCGGACGGTGCCGTCGTCGAAGAACTCGCGGTAGACCCCGCTGGGCTTTCCTTTCTTCACTTCGAGGTATTCGCCCACGAGGCCGTTGGGCTGTCGGATTTCGACTGCTCCGGTGAATTGCGCGTCGATGGGTTTGCCGACCTCGTCGATGGCCAGTTCCACGATGTGCGACCGAATCCACTTCTCCAGGGCCCGACAGCCGCGGAGCAAGACGTTCATGAAGGCCCGGTCAAGTTTATCGAACTCCTTGATACTGCCGAATAGTCCGTCCCAGGGATTGTCCACGCGAAACGCCGAACGATGCCGCCGGTATATCGCGACCGCGTCCCGCAAGAGGGTGCCGGCCTTGGGCACGTCGATCGAATCGAGAAGTCGGGCTAATTCCTCCACGCCATCGTCGCCGCGGTGGTTATAGAAGAATTGGGTGAATCCCCCGTTGGGCACATCCACCGACAGTTTCGCCCAGGCGAGTATCGCTTCGTGGGCAGCAGTCAGCGATCCATCGGGAACATGCTCGCCATGTCGGACTATCGCCTCGGCGAGCGCGGAAATCAACTCGCCTTCGTGGAGGCGGTAGAAATCAACGCGGCTCAGCGGAGGCAGTCGTGGGTTGCGAGTCATTCGCCGTACCCTCCGTCAGGGTTCTTCTTTGGGGTCATTTCTTTTGCCGATTCGATGCAGGCTATTTTCCTATGCAGAACCGCGAGAAGATGCGGTCGAGCAGGTCGTTGGTATACACAGCCCCCGTCATCTCTCCCAATTGATCGACTGCGATCCGCAAAGAGACTGCGGTTAGTTCTGGCGGATCATTTTCCGCGACATGATCCCGCGCCCGGCTCAGTTCTGCGATACACGCCGCAACGTGGTGTCGGCATCGGCTCTGACTCGGAGCAAGCGGAGATCGCATGAGTAATGAAACGGTCTCCACCAGAGCGGATCGCAACTCGTCGGTTCCCCCGGGGGACATCACGGAAACAGAAATTGGGAGAGGAGATTTAGAGATCAGAATGCCCCCTTTTATAAGCCCGAAGCGCCAGCGAGGGACAACGCATCCCTCGCTGGCGCTTCGGGCTTGTGTGGGATTGGCGTCTTCACAGGCGTCTTCCTGTCTCCTGTTTCCTGTCTCCTTCGGCCAAAGGTCGCATTTCGTCCACACCCGGATGACTTTCGCGCCCGTTTCCGCAAGCGTTGTCTCAGCAGTCGGAGTGAACTCGGACCCAACTTCCACACACCAGAGAATCACATCGGCCCGACCCGTTTGCTCCCGGCCCAGTTGTTGAGCCTGTTCCTCAATGGTATCCGCGGCGGTTTGCCACCCGGCCGTATCGATCAGTTCCACGGTCATTCCATCGAAGTTGATCTGCTTCGTGAGGTAATCGCGTGTTGTACCAGGGATTGGGCTCACAATCGCTTCACTTCCGCCCAGGGCATTGAACAGGCTGCTTTTCCCCACGTTTGGCAGGCCAACGAGAGCGACCCGAACCGATCGGCCAGACACCGTTCGTTCATCGAGCTGGCGTTGCAGATCGGTCAGTTGACCGAGTGCCGCAGCGAGCCGTGCAAGTGTTTCCGACCTGCCAACAAACTCAATGTCCTCATCCGCGAAATCGAGTGCGGCCTCCACATCCGCCAGCAGGTTGAGTAGCTCTTCGCGGAGTGTGTGAAGCGGCTGCGTCACTCCACCGGCAAGCTGGGTGAGGGCGAGTCGGAGGTCGATCTCGGTCCCCGCTTCGATGACCGCGTTGACCGCTTCCGCTTGGGGTAAATCCTTCTTTCCAGCAAGGAAGGCCCGCAACGTGAACTCACCTGGACGGGCCGGTCGGGTACCGGCGTTGAGAAGATCACTTACAAGCCGTTCCACGAGTGGCGGCGATCCAAGAGTGTGAAGCTCGGCAATGTCCTGCCCGGTGTAGGTCTTCGGTCCAGGGAAGAAGTAAAGGCTTGCGGGTACCGGCGAAAACACATCTTTGAGACGCACGAAGCCAGGAACCAGCCGACGCGAGCGAGCAGATGATTCACGAGGATCGCTGTGAGTGAAAATGGCATTGATCGCCGCGGTGGTGTTTGGCCCGCTGATACGGACGATGGCCCGCTTTCCGGAACCATGAGCCGATGAAAGTGCAACGATGGTATCGTCTGGATGGATCGCCGCGTTCGATGCAGTGAGAGACATGGTTGCTTTGGAGACGGCTCGTCCGTGAGTGGAATGTGTGTTTTAGATGAGGTGATAAAGGTGTTGGTTGTGTGGGTGGTTTACTTCCCGACCTGTTGTGTGGAAGGCTCACGGCACCGCCGGATCGGGTGACACCACCACCGCCGCGGAACCACGACTGGCGGGGTTGTTCCAGACCGCGGCGGTGGTGGTGTCACCCGATCCGATAGCGGTGCTGGAACAGCCTTCCTCACGACGTATGGGCTGGCATTCGCTCGGGTGACGCAACATCACCCTGTTGCAGAGCAACGAGCTAAAACTCACCCCACACAACCAACGAGAATGGTTTTACCCTGTCCGCTGCTGACACGCAAGGATCGTAATCGCTCGTGACTATTATTTCTTTGAGGTCTTCAGTGATTCCTTGA
>DASZJS010000667.1:0-4751 GCA_035947935.1 Gemmata sp.
AGACCATTTCGCCCGCTGTGTCCTGGCAGTCCGCGAGCGACTGCCAAATGCGACCGTTGAGGTACTAACGCCAGATTTCCTCGGCAATTCGGCAGCAATCGACCGGGTGACGGAAGTGAACCCGGCTGTATTCAACCACAACATTGAGACAGTTCCTCGCCTTTACCGAGTTGCCCGTGGGCGAGCGGAGTATTTCAGGAGCCTGGAACTCCTCGATCGTGTGAAACAGCGAGCGCCCCACATCGTCACAAAAGCAGGATTGATGCTCGGTATCGGGGAAACCATCGATGAGTTGTTCGATGTGCTGGCCGACCTACGAGCGATCCGGTGCGATGTGATAACTCTGGGGCAGTATCTCGCCCCTACGCTGAAGCACAGCATCCCGGTTGCGCGGTACGTTTCGCCAGAGGAGTTCGATTTGCTTGCTTCAAAGATCCGGTTGATGGGATTCCGGCAAGTGGTCGCGGGGCCATTCGTTCGGTCCAGCTACCACGCCGATGAAATGGTGCCAACTCGTGAAGGAATCGCTGCGAGTGGAGATCATCCTGCCTGACCTTGGTACCACGCGACTGAAATTCAGCCTGTGGTATGTGGAGTTGGGTGAATGGGTATTCGCGGGCGACCGGGTCGCTGAGATTGTGATACCCGGCGCGACCTTCGATGTTGCTGCCCCTGCGACAGGCAGGTTGATCGATCGACGAAAACACCCGAATGATTCCGTGACACCTGGCGAGGTATTGGGTGCGATCGAAGAGAGTTAGTTTGACTGGCCACAACAATCGGATGAAGAGCCTTTGGAGGCTGTGTTCGACAATCGACCGGACACTCGAAAAACCTTCCAGTAACCTTGGTGGGTTCCGCGAGATACCTTGGAGTTGTTCAGTTACGCAGTTGCGAGGGTGATGTGGTCGGGGTGTTTGATGTTGAACACTCGCCGCAACAGTTCGCGGAGACTTGGCTCATCAGCGCGGTTGATCGCATCATCTACAGTGATCCACACTCGTTCGCGGAATCCTCGTTCGGGCCAGACATCGCGCACCTCGCTGACCCGCATCCGAAACAGAAGCACATGATGTGCGCAACCAAGTTTCTCGTAGAGGTAGCTTCCGACTGGCTCAGGGTCGAGTGTTCCTACCAGGCCCGCTTCTTCCCAGGCTTCGATCAATGCAGCTTCACCAGGTGTGTGCCCGGGATCTATCTGTCCCTTCGGGAAAACCCATCGCCGCCCACTTCGGGAAGTCACCATGAAGACCCTCCCATTGTGGATGGGGATCACTCCCGATTGGTTCATCACAATTGCCATCGGACCCCCGGAGGCTGGTGAGAAGATGCGGGATGACCCTTCACGAAAAGCTCACGAACGCAGTTATACCAATCGTCTCGAATGCTCCCGAGACTCTTCCTACTGATCGTCAAGCAATAGGCCAGCAACCTACTGGAAGCGCATCTAACAAGGCGAACCATTCCGTGTCAGTTGTCCATAATCGGCGACCTGCATCAACAGTCTGAATTTACCTTCCCCAAATGAACCGGACTGACACCTGCACCGGACGTATCATCTCGATCAACGTGCCTTCTCAGCAGAACCATCGTCGGATGTGCGTGTGGATATGCCCGAACCATTTCTCCGAGTTCGCCAGTTCATGCAACCCGACCCCATAATGGTCGAGCCAAGTCTGACGGTTCGCGAAGTCTTGAGTGCGATGAATAGTCGGCGCATCGGTGCGGTTGTCGTGGCAACTCCGGATCGTTCTCTGGTGGGCATCTTCACAGAACGGGATCTTCTCAAACGAGTGGCGGGGGCCGATGCCGGTTGGCGCGAATATCCCGTTTCGAAGTGGATGACTCGAAACCCCCACACCATTGGACCGGACTTGGGATGGGAGGATGTGACGATCCTGATGGACCAACTTCGCGTGCGTCACCTGCCGGTAATTGAAAACGGTCGAGTGATCGGGATTGTAACGTCGCGGATGTTGATGAGCCACCGGACGGAGTACCTGAACCTCCAGATCGAGGAAAGAACGAGCGCGTTGAGACAAGCCAATGATGAGCTGATGGCCCGCGATGCCGATTTGCGATACAACCTGCGATCCGCGGGGACTTTTCAGACGAGACTACTCCTTCCCCATTCACCACCGGATTGGCCTGAGTTGCGTTGGGGAATTCACTTCGCTCCGCTCGATCATCTAGGCGGCGATTATTACGATCTCGCCCATCCCGATCCCGAACATCTCGGGTTCTTGATCGCTGATGCAAGTGGCCACAGCATCGCCGCGGCGATGGTGGCAATCCTCTCACGAATTGCATTTGCCGATATAGTCGGATCAACAACCTCGCCGGGGGAAGTGTTGACGGCGATGAATACCCGTCTGCAAGGGCTTGCAGATGAACGGTTCGTGACCGCGTTTTACGCGGTCCTCAATCGTCGGACCCGCATTCTTACTTATGCGAATGCGGGTCACCCTTATCCCATTCGCCGAATCGCTGGAACTGGCCAGAGTCAACCACTGAGCGCGCAGGGTTTCATGTTGGGCATCATGCCCGGTGAAGTGTATCGGGAGAAAACGATTCAATTGACTGAAGGCGACCGCATCTGTTTTTACACCGATGGCCTCATTGAGACGCGGAATGAGATCGGAGAGAATTTCGGGACCGAGCGGTTGGTGGGATGTATGGACACTTACGGGAAAGGCAGTGCCGAAGAGCTTACGCATCACATCCTGCGATGTCAGCATGAATTCCGCGGCACGCAACAGCTAACGGATGATGTGACGCTGGTGGTTACAGAACTTTGTGGGCAAGAGTAATCCTCTCTCCTGCTCAACCCGGTGTTTTGCCTGCATCGAGGATGCGGAATGTTGGCAGGTCGGTCGGATGGATGGACCTTGGTTCCAACCCGCGGCGTTTAGCCTCCTGAAATGCCTTCGCGGCATCAGCGGCCTTCGGTGGGGTCTGACCGAGTCGAGAGAGAGCCAGATGGAACCAGCGGAGAGGTGTCGGTTCCAGCCGAATGGCATCGCCAAGATCGCGTTCGGCCTCGCCGAACAGCTTCAGAGTGATGCGGACACGCGCTCGTGTATCGAGGAGGTCGCCGGACAGCCCCACCTCACGAGTTGCCCGAGCAACAAGTTCCTGTGCGCGTTCGGCCGTTCGTGGGTCCGCAGCCAGTAGCCAAGCAAGATTATTCAAGGCGACGACGTTTTTCGGATCGCTCGCCAGAATCTCCTCGTATTGTGCGATTGCCAGAGGCAACTCCTGCCGTAGCGCGAGGAACTCGGCCTTGTTCAACATCAGCGTTGAGGAATTGGGCTCTTCGGCAAGACACTCTTCAATCCACCTGCGAACGGCGGCGGCTTGCTGATCCGAGGTTGCACCCGCTCGTACTGCCGCAAGCCCCGCCGCAGCACGTAGGCGAGATGGGATGTACGCGCCGAGTCGATCGATCCGTTCAAGTCCCTCCGATACCCGGCCATCGGCTGCGAGGACACCAACGAGCCCAACGATGGCCTCGGGATGTGTCGGAATGAGTGCGGCAAACCGCTCGGCCGCAGCATCTGCCATTGCCTTTCCTGCAGGAGTGCCTCGGACGTTCGGAAGTCGGGTTAACTCGTCCAATAACTCAGCCACTCGGGCCGACCGAGTGAGATGGTCCCCGGCACTCGGGTTGGCGGACTGGGCGTAATGCTGGGCGATCGAGAGAGCCTCGAAGGGCCGCCCCGCGAGGCTCTCGAATCGAGCCACTGCAACCACCGCACGGAATTCACCCGAGTGGTCGGCGATGAGTTTTTTTGCGAACGCGGCACCCGCCTCAAAGTTCCGGTCAACGACGAGTTCTTCCAGTGCAGCGACAAGGTAATAGATATTGTTCTGGTCTGCGTTCAGTAATGTCTGGAGACAGTTACGGCTCTCGGCACCGTTGCCGGCAGATCGGTAAAGCTGCGACAGGTTGAATAGATCCTTGGGAGATTTTCCTGCCTTGTATGCCGCATCCAGAGCGACGGCTGCTCGTTTCAGAATGGTGATCCGATCGGCCCCTTCCAGATATCGGGCAAGTGTGGTAAGAACGCTTGCCATTGCACGGAGATCGTCGGGCGTGGTGCCGGCATCGGTCGTGTCCTGGATCAGTTCCATCGCTCGTTTGCGATCCTCCGGAGTGCCTCCAACAGCATAGAGCATCGCGAGGTTCCGTTTCCCCCAGGCGCTATCTGCGGGCGGGAGGTTCTTCGCGGCCAGAAACTCTTCCAGTACCTTCGTTGCCTCATCCGATTTTCCACGCGACAAATGAAGGGCAAGGCGAACCTGTGCGAACATTCGTTTCTCGGACGCATCGCGCGGTTCGGGGTCGAAATCCTTTCCTTCTGGCGTCTCCCGGAACACAGCGGCAGCAGCGAGATACGCAGAGGAGGGAAGTTTGGCCCGGGCAGTGCGGAAGGCTGCGGGTCCACGGTAGATGCCAAGGCGGAGCCAGTCATCGGCTGTGGTGGTCTGACGCTGAGTTGCCTCTTCAAGCACGGGAATGGGATCGAAAACGTGATGCAGGGCAGCCGTTTCACCCAGCCATCCGAGTCCGCCCGGATCGCGCTCGATGTGGGGTCGGCACCATTTCAGAAGTTTCGCCGCTGTTGCCGTTGGAAGCGTTGGGACAACTGAGCCGATGATTCTACGGAATGGCTCCCCGCTCCATCGCGGGTCCGTTGCAAGGCGCTTAACGAGTTCCGTGGCGCGCTCATCGGCTCCGATTCCGCACA
>DASZJS010000668.1:0-8860 GCA_035947935.1 Gemmata sp.
CAATTCGGCACCGAAAATGAGGCCCTCTTCACGGTATTGCTCTCGACGGCGTTTGCTATGCCGGTCACGGTAAACTACTCTACCGCCGATGGCACGGCCGTCGCTGGCACCAATTACACCGTCACCAGCGGCACACTCACGTTCGCCCCCGGTATCACTTCCGAGACTATCCGCGTCCCGATCCTCGACAGTGGCAGCCAGACCGCTCCCCTGACCTTCACGCTCAATCTCTCCAATCCCGAGGCGGCCACCCTCGCGCAGAGCCAGGGCGTGGGCACCATCGCCGACAGCGACCCGGCCGCCACGTTCTACGTGGTCAACGATTCGACTTCCACCGTTGGTGGAACCAACACGACCTACAAATACCAGGCCTCCGGGAGTCCCGAGGCACCCTATGGCCTCAGCCTGAATGACTTGAACCCCCGCGGCGTAGCAACCACGGCGGCAGGGACCACAGAATGGGTCGTGGATGCGAACAAGAACGTCTACGTCTATAGCAGCAGCGGTACGCTCCTCGGCTCCTGGTCGGCCGGAGGATTGAGTTCCCCCGCCCAACTCACCGGCATCACCACCGACGGCACCAACATCTGGCTGGTGGATAGCTATAGCGACAAGGTTTACAAGTATTCCGGTGCTGCGAGCCGACTCTCCGGCAGCCAGAATTCGGCCAGCAGTTTCAATCTCGCCAGCGGCAGAAACGGCGACAGCAATCCCCAGGATCTCGTGACTGATGGAACTTCGATCTGGGTAGTGGATGGCACTGCCCTCAAGGTCTTCAAGTACACGCTCTCTGGCTCGTCTCTTGGGAGCTGGAGCATCGATTCGAGGGACACTCACCCAACCGGCATCACGATCGACCCGACCAATGTGAGCAACATCTGGATCGTGGACAACGGCACGGACGAGGTCTACCAGTATACGGCCGCGGCCAGCCGCACGTCGGGCAGCCAGAGTGCCGCTGCAACCTTTGCCCTCGCACCCGGCGACACCAACCCCCAGGGCATCGCCGACCCGCCGCCGACGGAAAAGCTCCACGGAGCCAGCGCTGCTCTTCCGCCATTGAATCGGTTGCACCTGCCGGCCTTTAGCGGCAGGACTTCAAGCGAGCTATCACCGGTCATCGGTGCAGTGTCCCTGACAGGTGGTGATGTGCTGTTAGCGACGCTGGCACAGGATTTACTGGAGAACAACACGACACCCACTGCCGATCCTGTAGGGCCGCTGGCCAATGCTACCAACGCACAGAGCCCCGTGGATTATTTCGCCAGGCTCGCACTTACAAGCCGCCCAGCGGCAAGTTCTGGCCCGATCGCCGCCAACACTCAGGAGATCAATCTTGTAAATGCGGAGTTCCCATCGGCTTCAACCATGAACGAGTTCTTCGCCGGCCTTGGTGACGATCCGTTGGCGCACGTCTGGAGTGTACCCTTGCACACAATGCAGGAGTAAAGACAACCCGTTGGATCTTCGCATCGCCGGGGCATCGCGCAAGAGTTCGCGCGGTGCCCCGGCGATTGCGGCGTTATCAGCGGTTAGATCCCCTTGCAACGAAGTTCATGGCTTCTTGGGCAACTCAACCTTGCTGGCCTTGATCCACTTCTTCCCGTCTTTCTCCGAGACAGAGCCAGTGACGACCACGCCTTCGATCTTGCCATCGCCGCAGACGCCATCGTGGTACGATTCCGCGCTCCCCTTATCGTCGAGGAAGTAGGTCACTTCCTTGTCGCCTTCCTTCACCTGAAGCGCGTTGCTGCACTTCGGTGTTGCCTTGAGGCTGCACTTGCCGCACATCAGAGTTCCGGTCAGTTTCACTTCCTTGGCCGGCTCGGTGGGCTTTTCAGCCCGACCAACACCCACGAATGTCCACACCAGGGCCACTGCGGCCACTGCCAATGTCAAACGGATCATTGCATTGCCCTCACTAACGGATTTCACTGGGCGACGATGACGGCAACGTGCCGCCATCCACGCCGCCCAGCGTGCTAACGACTCTCATTTCGGTCGGTTTGACTGAAACGAGGCTTGCTCCCTCATGTTCGGTTGATGTCGAGGTTCCAACGACCGCTCGCTGATGGTTCAACAATTCGGCATCGTGAAGTTTCAGCCACCGTGCCCGGCGGACCCAGAAGAACCGAACCGGGAGGAACAGGTCCACCACCTCGTCGGAGATTAAGAGGCCGCCAAGTACCGGCAGAGCCATCGGGGCGAGTACCTCAGCCCCGACTCCAGTTGCGAACACCATCGGGAAGATGGCCACGATCGCAACTCCCTCTGTGAGCAACTTCGGCCGCAACCGCTGGACTGCTCCCTCGACGACGGCTGCCCTTAACTCATCGAGCGAGCGGATGTTCTCCAGGCCGCCCCGCTTCTCGATTGCCTCGCGGAGATAGACCAGCATGATGATGCCCGTCTCGGTCGCCATTCCGAAGCAGGCGATGAAGCCGACCCACACGGCCACGCTGAAATCCAGCGGCGGAGAATCCCAGCCGTTGAGCAGCTTTGGGAAGAGAAACAAGAAGAAAGCTCCACCAGCCAAAGCCTCGGGCACCGCAAGCATCATCAGGCTCGCGTCCGCGAGGTCGTGGTATGTCAAGTAGAGGATCAGGAAGATGACCAGGAAGATGACCAGGATCACCCACCGGAGTGTCTTAGCGGCTCGTTCCTGATGCTCGAACTCCCCTGCCCACTCGACGTGAACGCCCTCCGGTAGTTTCACCTTCTCTGCGACGACCCGCTTCGCCTCATCGACGAACCCCACCGGGTCACGGCCACGAACCATGAGGGTGACATAGTTCAGCAACCGGCCGTTCTCGCTCTTGATGACGGCCGGTCCTTCCGTGATTAGGACATCCGCCACCGCCGCGAGTGGGATCAACCGCTTACCCTTCGCGGCGTGCTCAATCACCCCACCATGCGATGCGACCCGGAACATCGGATCACCGGTGGCTGGCATCTCGCCCGGCTTCGACCCGCCAGCCTTATCGACAGGGATCAGGAGTCGCTTCACCGCCTCCTCGTCCTCCCGGTTCACCCTGGCGTACCGAACCCGCACTGGAAACCGATCGCGGTTCTCGACGGTGTAAGTGACTACCCGGCCACCGAGAGCGATCTCGATCTCCGTTTGCACATCTTCTACCGTGACCCCGAACTGTGCTGCCTTTTGCCGATCTATGGTCACTTCCAGGTAGCCCTTACCCATGATCTGCGCGGCGACCACATCCCGCGCTCCCCGTACTGGCTTGACCACCGCCTCGATTTGCTGGCATACCCTAGTGATGGTGTCGAGATCGGGGCCGAACACCTTGATGCCGATATCCGTCCTCACCCCCGTCGAGAGCATCTCGATCCGGTTAATGATCGGTTGAGTGAAGATGTTGCTCCACCCAGGCACCTGGAGAACCCGGCCCATCTCGTCATCCACCAGGTCGCCTTTCGGCCCCCCGGTTCGAGTCCAGAACAATACCTTCTCTCGGAGCGTCCTCTCCAACTCGGCCCGGAGATCACCGAACGGGGCGAGCGGGGTGGTGTCGTGGTCCTTGCCGAGCCTGACGTTGGCCGCTTCCGCCGCGAACCGCTCCGCATCCGCCCCTCGTGGTGTACCATCGAGCAGCCCTTTGGTCCGACTTGCGTCGACCAATTCCTCCAGAGCGAACCAGGTGAACGTCTCGGTCCCCCGATCGAATAGCTCAGCGTTGACCTGCTTCACCCTGTCCCGCCAAGCCCGTTTCCGGTTCTCGTCCGCATCGGCGGTCGACCCGACTTCCCGCTCGATTTCCTGGAAGCGTCGCAGGGCGAGTTCCCGCATCACTTCGTCAAACCGTTCCAGTGCCTTCTGCGTCGCATCGTTCACAACTTCATCTCGGTCCTCGGTCTTGGCTGTTGCGATGAATCCGCGGTTTTCGAGAGTGGCGAGAACCAACCGCGTCTGTGCCACGGCGTCGGGGTAGCGTATGACCCGTTTGGGCCACAGCTCCCGCGGGCGGAAGTTGATGAACGTCTCGACCATCTCCAGTGGCGCGGGATCGGTTGCAGTATCGGCGCGACCAGCTTTCCCGACCACGCTCTCGACCTCCGGAAAGCCGCGGATCAGAGCATTGCGAGCCTTGAGGTCATCGGCCACCTGAGTGACGCTGGCCCGGGGCACAGTGACCGGCATCTCAAGGGTGGTGCCCTCATCGAGCATCGGCATGAACGAGACGCCGATCTTCGGGAAATGCCACGCCCACATTGCGAGGAAGGTCAAGGTAATGAGCGACAGCGTTTGCCACCCGAACCCCCGCGTGAAACGGACGGTTAGCCCGGAGACCAAGGCGAACGTCCCAAGGAACATTGCCTGCCAGGCGTATTCTGCAGCCCCCAGCCCGACTACCGCCTGGAGCGGGAACAACCCCCCCGCCAGGATCAGGATCGCCGCGAACGCCCACATGACGAGGTTGAAGCGGTTCAGGGCAAAAGTGAGCATCGGACGGTAGACGCGGGCGAAGCTCCGGACAATCCAGTTGTCCTCTTCCGATCGCAGCCAACCGCGGATGAAACCCGGAATGAGAGCCGGCACTACAGTGACAGAGATCAGGGCGGTCCCGAGAAGAGCAAGGCTTTTTGTGAACGCAAGCGGGTGAAATAGCTTCCCTTCTCGACCCGAGAGCAAGAACACCGGAACGAACGACAGGAGCATGATAAGCACGCTGAAGAAGATTGGCCGACCGACCTTCCGGCAGGCGCGGGTCACGATCTCCCGAGTGTCGCCCGTCACCTTCCCATTGCCGAACTTCTCCTTCAGGTGGTGTGTGGCATTCTCCACCATGACGATTGCTTGGTCCACCAGCACTCCGACCGAGATCGTGATCCCGGCCAGAGACATGATGTTGGTCTGGACGTCCATGATGCCGAGTCGCCGCAGAATCCAGAGAGTCCCGAACGAGAACAGCACCGACAGCGGGAGAGTAATGCAGATGACGAACGCGCTACGGAAGTGCGTCAGGATGAGCAGGATGGCGACTGCAGCGATCGCCATCTCGTGCCACATGACATCCCGGAGCGTATGGACAGCCCCCTGGATGAGCCGGGTGCGGTCGTAGGCCGGGACGATTTTCACCCCCTCCGGGAGCCCCGGCTTCAGCTCTTCGATCTTCGCTTTCACTGCTTCGGTGACCCGCAGTGGGTTCCCGCCATGCCGCATCAGCACGACCCCGCCGACAACCTCGTTCCCATTCTTCTCGAACACCCCCCGGCGGTATCCGGTCCCGAGTTGGACCGTGGCGACTGTCTTCACATATACTGGAACGCCGTTCACTTCCTTGAGGATGGTGTTCTCGATGTCAGTCTTGTCCTTGATCCACCCGACTCCACGGACGATGTACTCGGCGTTGTTCTTCTGGATCACACCACCGGCTGCCGGTAGGTTCGAGCGACTAATAGCATCGAACAACTCGCCGACAGTCACTCCGTAAGCCCGGAGGTCTTCCGGCCGGACATCCACCTGGTACTCTTGCGGCGTCCCGCCGACCGGGGCGACTTCGGCGACCCCGGCCGCGGCGTTCAGTTGCTGCGTGATGTAAAACTTGTTGAGCGCCCATAACCGGGCCGGGTCGATCGGATGTGCCGGGTCCGGCTCGACCGTATACCAGAAGATCTGCCCGAGCGCTGTGGCGTCCGGGGCGAGGTATGGGATCACGCCCTTTGGCAGGTAGTTCGCTGCCTCGGCAAGCCTCTCCGTCACGCGCTGTCGGGCGAAGTAGAAGTCAGTGTGATCGTCGAAGATCAGGGTGATCATGGAGAAGTTGAACTCGCTCGACGATCGCACTGCCTTGATACCCGCGAGTCCCTGAAGCTTCCGGGAGAGTGGGTAGGACACTTGGTCCTCGATTTCCTGGGGGCTTCTGCCGGGCCAGTCGGTGAAGACGATGACCTGGTTCTCGCCCAGGTCCGGGACCGCATCCACCGGCGTGTCCAGCATTGCGTAAACGCCAAACACGGCCAGGGCCGCCGCCACGACCAGGACGACGAACCGGTTACGGATCGATCCCTCGATAATTCGATCGATCACGCCGTCACCCTCCCGTCATTTGGCCTCAGCCTTTTTCGCGGCCAACGCCTTGAGTGTCTTGTCCGGGTCGGCCTTGGCGTCCTTAGCGCAGCCATTGCAACAGAGAAACACCGTTTCGCCATTGAGGGAAAGTTTCGGCGGTACTCCCATTGATCCGAGTGGCTCACCCGAAATCGGGCATACCTTCTGGGCCTCGGCGAGCGCCTTGTCGGCCGCAGGGAGTTTCGCGAGTTGCGCGGCGGGACCGGCAGGCGTGGTGGTACCCGCATGTTCCGCTCCGGCATGCTCCGCGCTCGTCGGCTTCGGGGTGGGGGTTGATGAATCCCCGCCGCACCCGGCAAAGGCAACCGATCCAGCAATCACAACTCCGGTGAACCAGTGACGAACTGTCATTTTCGACTCCTTCGGGTTAACCCATAGCCGAAATCTGGCGACTTCGGCTATGGGCGTCAAATTCCGAAGTCTGGTGACTTCGGCTATGGGAACTTTGTAAAGCGCCAGGTTCCGAAGTCTGGCGACTTCGGCCACGCGAATTTTGGATCAACCCCCTCGGGCTAAGGGTTCTTCTCGACCTTCATTCGGTCCATTTTGTTGAGCGTCTCCTCGGGGTTTTTCTGTGCCTTCGCCACGCATACCTTGCAGCAGACGAACATCGAGCGGTCTTTTCCAAGGTCCACCTTGATCGGCACTCCCATTGATCCGAGCACTTTCCCCTGGATCGGGCAGAGCCGCTGATCTTCAGCCGCATTCTTTTCCGCGGCCGGGAGCTTGTCCAGATTGGTCCTGATCTCGGCCAGGTCTTCTAGGGACGGTTTTGGCGTCGGTGGTGGGGCAGTCGGTGCCGCCACGGGAGCAGATCCTTTCTTCTTGAACTCTTCGATTCGGGCAAGTGTCTTGTCCGGGTCGGCCTGGGCTTCGGCAATGCAGCCCTTGCAGCAGATGAACACCGATTGCCCATCGAGGGTTAGCTTCACGGGCACGCCCATCGACCCAAGCGGGTCATTTCGGATCGGGCAGAACCGTTGGGCCTGGGCCAGCTTCTTGTCCTCGGGCGAGAGCTTCTTGAGAGATGCCGCAACCTTCTCCGCCATATCGTCCGGAGTGGACGGGCGAATCGCCGCTGAGCCGGGTTTGCCAGCACTGCCGCCGATGTAGATCGAGCCCATCGCCGGATTGAGCCGGGTCTCGGCGTCGAGTAAGAACGATCCAGCACCGACTACCCGGTCGCCCTCATCCACACCAGAGAGTACCGGGTAGTAGACGGCCCCATCCGCGGTGTTCAGTTTCGCTCCGAGTTCCACTCGGACGCCCTCGAACGTGTTCGGGAGGCTCTCCCGATATACCACCTTCTGCATGCCCGTGTCGATCACGGCCGACTCGGGGACCGCGAGGATTTTGCTGTCCCGGGTTAAGAGGCCAGTCCCGGCCGGGGTTCTGGCGAGTAAAGCAGGGGTCAATTGGAGTGTCACTGTCGCGGTCATCCCGGGTCGCAGTTCGTGGTCTGGGTTGGGCATGTCGAACCGGATGGTCAGGGTCCGGGTTTCAGTATCGACGTGCGGGAACAGGAACGACAGGGTACCGCCGAACGCCCGGTTCGGGAATGCCCGAGTGAACGCAGTGACCGGCAGATCGATGGCTGGCTTGCCAGTTTTCGGATCGTGCCCACCAGCCGGGAGAAAGGCGAGGTCGTCCTCGTAGAGTTGGGCCTGAACCCACACGACCGAGAGGTCGGCAACCTCGAAGAGCGGGTCGCCCACCTTGACGTACTGCCCCTCCCGTGGGAACTTCTTCAGGACGTGTCCGGTGATCGGGGAGAGGATCGTCAGTTGGGTGATCGGTTTGCCGACCGCCACAATCTCCTTTACCTGCTTGTCGTCGATTCCCCACAACTTGAGCCGGGCGCGGGCGTTCGCCTCCAGATCCTTGTTCCCGGACATTCGTGCATCGAGCAGGTTTTGGACAGTCCCTACCAAGTCAGGGCTGTACAGCTCGGCGAGCGGGTCGCCCTCGTGGACCATCTGACCTGTCTGGTTCACAAAGAGCGTGTCGATCCGGCCCTCTACCCGGGCAGACACGGTTCGGAGCTTCCGCTCATCAAACTCGACGAGCCCGACTGTGGTGATCTGTTTCGTGAGCGGCAGGTAGCTGACCGGGACAGTCCGAACCCCAGCGAGAACCACGCGGTAGGGGGTTAGCTGGACCCGGCTGACAGTGCCAGCCGGTAGAGGGTCGTCGGAAGCCTCGCCCTTCTTCCGCTTTGAAAGCGGCATGAAGCAGATCGGGCACTTCTCTTTGTTTGTCTCGCGGACGATCGATGGGTGCATCGGGCAGAAATACTCGTGGTCCGGGTCGACCCCGCCAGCGTCGCCTGTAGGTCGGACCCACTTCTCGTAGTAGCTCTGGAGAGTATCCCACTTGACCAGAACCAGACCGATGGCGGCAAGGATCACCGCGAACCGCAAGCGCGCGAAAAGAAACCCCACCCACCAGAACCGCCCCGGCCGGCGCAACGGTTCAAAGGGCCGGATCACGGCGGCCGTGCGACCGTTCACGTTGGAGGGTATCGGGACAGGGTCTGGCACGATGAACGCTCCTGAAAGAAGATCCCTGCGGGACTGCCACAGCAGTTCCGCGTTCCGAACCTCACACTCTAGGAGTGAGAGAGACGCACTACGTCAGACCATGCGCGATGGCGGTTTCAGGCCGTAGGAAGAAACATGGGAATTGAACCCAGAACGGGAGATGAGTCCCGGGGGTTGGGTAGGGAAGAGATTAACAGGTGAAGTGGCAGAAGATGATGACGAGATCTGGCGG
>DASZJS010000669.1:0-6973 GCA_035947935.1 Gemmata sp.
ATGACGATCGTGGCGAGCAAATACCCGACTGGCTTATGGCTTTCGATTCCCATCACCAAACGTGGGACAGCCAGGAGCAGAAGGACCAGCAGGAGGGGCATCGCAGAACCGAGGTAGATTCCGGTTCGTCGACTCAGAGACAGGACGAAGCCTTCCTGTTCGAGTAGAACCGCTTGAGAGTCGAACTCAGACTGGACCAAGGCGTTGAGTTGCTTCATATCTGTGGGAGTCCGTGCAAGAGGCAGAGCCGTGAGGACAACCCGTTCGACTGGGGAAAAGCTGTCGCTCGGCCGATAGGGTCCGGGGACAATTCGCGATTTGTCTTCGCTCAGTACGGCTGCGCCGTT
Organism: Gemmata sp.; assembly: GCA_035947935.1. Lineage (GTDB taxonomy): Bacteria > Planctomycetota > Planctomycetia > Gemmatales > Gemmataceae > Gemmata. Next base: position 348 of record DASZJS010000669.1, read on the forward strand.
CTCGACCAGCCGGGCGATCGCTGCGGTAATCAACCGCGGATAGCCGCCGGAAAGGTATGCCACCTGCTCCCAGGTCAACGACACATCATCGTCACTGGGTTGCGGACCCGTCATCCGCATCCGCGAACGGATCACCCGTCCGACGCAGACCGCGGCGATCATAACCGGGATGAGGAACGTGAGGAAGTTTGCCCCAACGAGGTCGAACGGGTTGAAGTTACCACCGACACAGCCCGGAACAAAGGCGGCAACCGTCAAGCCCGCTGCCGTGATCCCGAGTATACGCTTGATGGGATCTTTCGGGATAACCCAGTTATGGGCCGTATTGACCATCCGGTGTTTCAGATCCTGGCCAAAACGCTGAACTGCTGGGGGCCAGATGTCGGCGGGTGGTTCGGTTCCAAACATCGCGCGGTAAGTAGCGAGAGTTCGTTCGTACATATGGAGGTGTTTGTCGGCTTCAGCCGCTCCGCCACGAGTGGGGTCGTGGTGAAGGGGGGTACCGAGTACCTCGCCGCAGAACCGTTTCCAGTAGTTCCGGGTATACGTGAGGTGCAAGTGCCAGGCGGCATCCACATCTTCAGACGGACAGACCGGTTCGGACGAGGTGGCAGCGAGGAACATGTACCGCTTGTACTCGTAAAGGACCCGATCGGCGTATGAGCGAGACCATCCGTTTTCACGCGCCAAACGGGCCACAAACGGCAGGGCCACCGGTTCATGGCCATCGATGTTAAACGCCAGGATGCGATCCAGGAGTTCGGTGCTGGCAGGTGACATATGCCACCAGAAATAGAGGAGAGATCAAAGTAATACAAACGTCTATATGGTACTTCGCTTCAGCACCCTTGTCATTACGGCAAGATTCAAAGTGGGGTAGCAGTTGAGGAGTTGTGAGCGCGCCTAATCTGATCTGTTACCCACGCCAGTTTACACCGTACCCCAACGGTCAAATTCATTTCAAATTTCCAAGTCGAATGACTGCCACCCCTTGCGGTCGTGCTGATCCTCATTTAGGTTAGTGCTTAACTCCTCGGTCCCCAGCGCGAATTTTTATGTCCGACCATGTCTGCTCTCACTCAAGTCCGATAGCGAGTTCGCGCAGCCATCTCGAACGTCGTTCGGTGGCGATTCTGATTGCACTGCCGATCTTCCTTATTCTTGGCACTCCGGCCCACGCACAGTCCGAAGCCTCACCAGTCGACAAACTCATAGACCTCCGCGAGAAGTGGCTCACTCAAATCGCCCGCCAGGATGTCGCAAACTGGGAAGCCGACCTCATCTCCTCCCCCCGCACCAATGGGATGACGGTCGGGACGCTCGGGGATCCGAATGCGGTGTTGAAGGAACTTCGTCCCGTCTTAACCGGAGATTACCTTGCTATCCGAAACGGTCTGGTTGGACTGACCACGAAGGCCAATGCTCGCCGGGCAGAAGTTCAAAAAGACTGGACCGAGGTGTGTCGCCAACGAGCCACTTTCCGCCAGTATACCGATAAGCAACAAGAGGCGTATGGGTTCAACTTTGATGCCGGAACCCCACCGGGTTTCAATCCGAACGCCTTCGATGTGATCCTGCTCGGCTGTGGAATTGCGGTGCTTGTGGTTGCCATGCGGTTACGAGCAAAAGAGCGACGGCTCGCCATTCGCAAAGCCAACCGAGCCGCCGTAGTTGCTGCCCTGCTCATTGGTCTGGCCATGTTTCCCGGGTGTGACGCAATCTCGGGCGATCGGAAACCGTGGATCGATCGCGAGCAGACCGAACTGACTACCGCAATCAAGGACGCCACCGAAAAAGCGGATGCTGCCACCAACGCGGCAAATGCAAAATGGCAAGCCACCGTGGATGGCTGGGCCAAGCTGGTGACCGCTCCAACAGATTCCGTGGATGCGACTGTGCAACGGGAAGAGATCGGGGAGGGAGGACAAGGCGGCCTGCGCGATCGGCTGCGGGGAGTCGCACTCGAATCGCATCTGGCCGAACTGATTGTGAAAGATACCGAAGATCAGCGCAACAAATTGTCCGATGAGCGTTCAAAACTCAACGAGTTGGTTGAAGGCGCGAAATGGCGGTCGATCGCGTTCGCATCTGTTCGGATCGGCATCGTCGTTTTTCTGTTCGGCATCACAATCGCCCCGTTCTGGACCGCCCGGCGTGCAAGACGGGCCGCGATTCGATTAGCCAGTCGGACGTGCCCCCGTTGCTTTCGTCGGGATACGCTGAAGGTGGAAAAAACAGGAGCCTCATCCGAAACGAAATCGCGATATCGCGGAGCGAAAGCGAAGGCAAAAGAAGAACCTGCACACGAGGAAAACGAGGATACCGAGGTGCGATGTACAAAATGCGGGCTGCGGATGCGGCGAAGTTATTTGAAGGTGCCTCGGCTGTGTTTCCCGACGGTTGGCGTTCGGTCGAGTGGGAAGACTCACATGCTGGTTACCGCCTACGACCGAATCCGAAAGCGAACGGCTCCAACCACGGCCGTTGTCCAGCCTGCCCCATCCGGCAGCGATATCGACAAGCGATTCGACCGTCTGATCGATGAAATCCTCCATCGCCGCGGCGAGGCCGGTGCTACCGACCTCGTTCTCCCGGACCCTATTCTGGTCCATTTGAAAGACCAAGACCCCGCCGGTGGAAATCCCGCCCTGATCAATCTGTTCGATTACTCGGGGGAATTGATTAACCCCGACGTGGATGTGAACCAACTGAAAGCCACTGCCGTCCGCATGGATGGGTTCATGCTGTTCCTCGATCCGACTCAGTTGTATGGCGATGGAGCAAATGTCACGCTCGATGAACAACTCGGAATGCTCGACCAGTTCCTTGCTCACATGCGAAAGGAACGGAAAGTACCCGTGGGCGGGTCGATCCCGGTTCCCGTTGCCGTTTGTATCCCTAAGTTCGACTTGCTGGTCACCGAAAACCCCATCGGTGGACAATCGATCCCCTTTATCCGTCACCTTCTCGAACACCTGAATCCTTCACCGCGCGAAATGACTCTCGATACCATTCAAGCTCGAAGCGATCTGGTCGAGGAGATGCTTCCGTTGTTGTTCACCGGGGCGGATGTGCGGAGAATCGTCGAGGGGTATTTCGGCAAGCAGGTGATGTTCTTCCCGATGTCGTCGGTCGGCCTGTTCGAGCATGAACTCGGGATCAAGGATCTCTCGCGTCGAACCATCGCCCCTTTTGGAGTCGCGGAACCGCTCGTCTGGCTCCTGCATATGTATGGGTATGAGGTGTTTGGTTGATTGGTGGTTGTGGGTTGGGAGTTGTTCCCGACCCCGGAGGGGTCGCAGCAATTAGCCGGTGGTTGAGCGAAGCGACACCACCGGGGTCGATTGCAATCCCTCTGGGGTCGGGATGCTGGATCGAACCCGGTGGTGTCGCTTCGCTCAACCACCTGCTAATCACTGTGACCCCTCCGGTGGCGATTGCAATCCCTCTAGGGTCGGGATGCTGGATCGAACCCGGTGGTGTCGCTTCGCTCAACCACCGGCTAATCGCTGTGACCCCTCCGGGGTCGGCACCACCAAAGGGATAATGGACACAACAGAACTATTAACTATTAACTATTAACTATTAACTATTAACAATGCCCAGTTGGCCGACACAGTCTGACTACAAGGACGCCTTGCAGAATCCGGATACCGCCTTTCGCGATCCGGAACTACAGGTGAGCCAGGCCGAGCGGAGCCCAATGGGTGTTCCGCGCGCCCGGTCGGGCGCGTTTGCCAGCGTCTACAAAATGTCTCGGGGTCCAAAAGCGGTTGCTCTCAAACTGTTCAACTTTCCCAACGAAGATCGCGCCAGCCGATATCGAGCGGTTTCGGATTACCTCAAAAAGCTCGGATCGAAGAAGCCCAGCGCGATGGTTGGCTTCGAATACCACCCCGAAGGCATCCGGGTCGGTAAATGGTGGTATCCCACACTCACGATGGACTGGGTGAAAGGGAAGTCGCTCGGCGAATGGGTCCGCGAGGCCATGGAACGGAAAGTTCCGGATGTGGCCGCGGTCAAAATGATGGCCGATGCGTGGGTCCAACTCGTTGTCGATATCCAGACCGCAGCGATCGCTCACGGCGATCTCCAACACGACAACATCATGGTGGTCGGGAATTCACCGGTATTGGTGGATTACGATGGGATGTGCGTTCCCGAACTGGCACCCACCGACCCGAAAAAACGACTTGAGCAACTGGAGTTCGGAAAGCCTGCCTACCAGCATCCGGCTCGACCCGCTGAAAAACTTGGCCCACACCTCGACCACTTCGCCGCGTGGGTCATCCTGGTTGCCCTGCGAGCAATGGTGGTTGATCCCAGTCTCTACGTTCGGTTTGTTCTCAAGACGCAGAACGAGAACCTGCTGTTCACTCCCCCGGATATGGCAACTCCGGCCTCATCGATCCTGTGGCCGGAACTTCTCAAGTGCAAAGATCCGGATGTCCGCGAATGGTCCCGGATGATCCGGGAATCGCTGGATAAGCCGTTCGACAAGATTCCACAGTTCGTTCTCGATCCGTTCGACCGACTTCGCAAACTCGTGTCTGCGATTCCACGGGACTGGGTCGGAATTGCGGCCGAAACAACCCGATTAACCAAGGTCGGTAAGACTATTCCCGCGGATTTGGTTGCGGCAGCCGATCCCATTGGCCGCCTCCGGGAAGTATGCGCAACCGCCCGGAAGGACTACCCGGTAATAGCGAGTGAGGCCGAGGCTCTGGTAAAGTCCGGAAAACCTATTCCGGCTGATTTGAAGGCAATAACCGATGATGCCCGCAAACGGGTTTCCTGTCGGGATGCCGTGCTTGCCGCTCTGGATTCCGGGAACCCCCGGGCCACAAAAGCGGCATTCCAGAAAGCCTTACTCGATGGCTGGGCTGAAAAGCGGCTGATTTCCGATGCCGAGACCGCGATTGTCCAGGTCGAAGTGCTCGATAAGCTCAAAGCCGCGGCTCTCTCGCCGGGCGATGGTCGGGCGCTGGTGAAGTTGTGGACGGCCGATGGCTTCAAAGTCGGAGGCATTCCGGAAGCGGATGAATACGGCAGACTTGCGGACGACTGGACGAAAAAGCTCGCTGCAGCCGATGCGTTCATCAAGCTCTACAGCATTTCCGGTGTGGCCGAGCAGGGACTCGCCACCGCGTGGAAGAACGTGACCGCGGTTGGCCTGCACCCAACGCTCATACGCCCCGAACACCGCACGCGCGGGGAAAAGGCCATCCGGTGGGCACCGGTGATGGAGCAACTCCGGGCGGTACCCTCTGGGGATACCTACCAGAACGATATGGCGTTGACGGCTGCGTGGAAGCGAGAATCGGATATCGCCTCGTGTGGGGAAGCTGCGGAGTTCGTGGATCGAGTCACCGCTGCCCGGACTCGGCTCCACAAGGTAAACGAGTTGAAGCGGGCCATCGATGCTGCCGATGCCGGCACCGGGTCTGAAGAAGCAATCGTGAAGATTGCCTCGCAGTTCTCCTCACGCTACAGCCATCCCTATACCGCTCGCGTACTCCTCGGCGACACATCGATCAAGAAACTGATGGCATTGAGGTCAGCAGTGGAAGAAAAGCCACCATCCGATCGACGTATCGCTGCTGCCGTCGATGAACTGCGTGCAACAAACCTCGAATTGCTCGGCCGACTGGACAAGGTGGATGCGACCCTGGCCGCCGAGGCGGCTGCCGCGGGCCGACGACGCAAGGCACTCAACGAGTTCGCGGAGATCGATAGGAAATATTCGCTGTTGGATAAGCAGGATCGCAAGTGGCTGGCACTGTGGGGCAAGCACAAGGAGTTATTGCACAAGCGGCGAGACACGGAGGAACTCCGCGAACGGCTCTCGCTGGCAGTCAAGCGCACGGAGGCTTGGGTTGACCTGGTCAAGGCACTCGATGCCCGGGACATGTTCAAGCTCCAGGAATTGCTCGACAAGCACAGTAAGTTACTCCGCGATTATCCGCCGATGATGGAACGCCAGATGGAACTGGCGGAGTTGCTCGGCAAGGCCGATCGCGTGATCGCAATCCAAAACAAGCTCACCGTCCGCGAGGCCGTCCTGTCTGAAGACGATCTGCAATTTCTCCGGGAAAACCACAACGCTTTTGGCACATCCGCAAAGGATGTGATCGTCGCTCGAATAAATTCACGACTGAAATCGGATGCGAAACTGGTGGCGGGTTTCCCACCCATCCGCGTGCTTCCAAACGGGCGGTTGCCACTGGTAACCGCAAGCTGGGCCTGGGCCGGTTACGGACTCGTTTCCCACTGTCTCGTTGCCGTGGACAAGACGCGGCACCTGGCCAGTCCCAGCGAGGTCGATCAGTACGGTCTGCTTCGGTGCCGGATCGAAGACCACACTCGAGAAGGCGGAGGCAAGCGGGTCGTGCCGCCCCCCGGCGCACAGCAGATGTTCGTTACAATCTGGGCCGCGGTTGAACTCGGTTGGACAACCGTATACGGTCCACCCTTGCATCTCGGCCCAGTGGTTATGGGGGCTTAAAGCGAGCCGGGAGCGTGAGCGACAGAATTTAGTTCCTTCCAGGGGTTGCGCTCGCCTTCGGCTCGCTTCACCCCTGGCTACCATCAGTCGCCCCTCCGGGGCTAAATCCGAAAATGCGGAG
>DASZJS010000670.1:0-3881 GCA_035947935.1 Gemmata sp.
CGATTCGCAATCTCGAATGAACTCCTTTACTCGGGAACATCAGATGTTATCGGCATGCTTGTGGCATGGGTTGGTGTGGCGGAATAAAGCGGATTTACACAACCAGAGAGTCGTTTATCGCCGCTCAGCGGTTGAAGCGGGTTCGTCTCGAAGCCCGAGAGAGATACGAAACCCGCCTAACGACGAGGTCATCTCCATGGAGTTATCGTCCCGGTCCTGACAATGTGAAGGCAGCCCAAAGGAGTGGGTGGGCTTTCTCGTCCTTGGTTGGTTTGATCTCACCGCCCGTTCCGGGCACTTCATCAAACTTCCCACGGAAGCCTTTCGACAGTTCGGGGATCCTCACTGGGTTGCGGTAGATCTCAAGTTGAGCCTGTCGGAGCGACTCAATTGGGGACAGATTCAGAGTCCAGAGGTTGCGGTAGAAGAGGGCCATCAACGCCGCGGTGGATTGGTCCGGCACCTTCCACAAGGAAGCTACAACATCGCGAGTGCCAGCCAGGTGGAAAGCCCGTTGCAACCCAAAAGTACCTTCGCCACCCGCCATATCACCCAAACCGGTTTCGCAGGCGCTCAAGACAGCAAGTTCCAAGCCAGACAGATCGAGATCGATGAGTGCCTCGCCGGTGAGGATGCCGCGGCCGGGTGTTTTTGGATTGTTGGCCCCCACGAACACAAGCCCGGTCATCACTAATGGGCTATTGGCGGCGCGGCCAATTCGTTCGCCGAGGAGCGACTGCTCATAGTCCTTCTCATCGAGTTGGAATACCGAGCGGAACGACGAGTCGGCGAAGAACCCGTGAGTGGCGAAGTGTGCGTACCTGGCCCGTGGCAATGCCGTAAGTATCGCTGGTGAAGTAGCCTTGTCATCCTTGAGAGTGGTGACGGAGAGTTTCTTGGACACTGCCACACGCACAACACCCGTCGCCTCGGCTGCTGCGCCTGGCAGGAATGGCCACGCGAGCATTTCTCCCGGTTTCATCAGCGGATCGCCGCGACTGGCAATGGCGTCGGGCGCGGACGACAGTACCGCGTCGTACCGAACGCCACCAACGACCAGAGTGTTGGTGGGAGTGTTCTGCAGCGGCTCTTGCGGCCAGAGCTTGTCGAGCAGAAACGGTGCGTGTGGGACCGTGGCAACCGCGTAGTCTTCCAGCAGGATCGAGCCCGGTTTGTCGCCGGGTAATGCGCCCCACGGAACGCGGCAGAGGGCTGCATCCGGGCAGATGTAAACCGTCTTGATGCTCGCCGGCAGTTTCTTCCTGACCTTTTCCCACATCAGTTCCCGCGCTCTCGCGGGGATAGTTGCCGGGATCTCCTTGCCAGCGGTGATCGCTTCACGCCAGGCATTCACGGCGGCATCAATCGTCTCCGCGGGGTCCAGGTCGAGGCGTACGACCTTGTTCATCGTCACAACGAACGCCAGATAGTGTGCCACCCCCGCATTGTCGGTCTTGGCAACCTTGGCCTTGTCGTATTCGAAGAACGTGTAGCGGAGGAAGTCCACGACCGCAGTGTCGGCCGGCAAGAGCGACTGCAATTCGCTAGGGGCCGCATTCACCAGTTTTTCCGCACGCGCAACCGCCGGCAGCAAGGGGCGGATTGACTGCTCCAGCTTCCCGATCTTCGTCTCCAGTTCCTGGATATCTTCCTGCCGCTTCTTGTAAACGGCAGCGTTTGTGATTTCGGGCGCGAGGATCAGATCGGCCCGGCGGCGGCGGGTGTCCGCCAGTTCCGCGAGCAACTTCGCAGCCTTGGGGTCGGTCGCAATCGCGCGGGCCTGGAGTTGCCTCTGTTCGTAAACGCGGGCCAAAGATCCCTTGCTTGCCCAGACTTCGGCGAAAACGCCCGCGCTATCGGTTTTCTGCTGGAAGGTTATGGAGAGGTAGCCATCGCGGTAGTAGGGCTGCGAAGCGATGAAAGTCAGCGACTCGCCCACGGACTGTTGCTTGGCGAACGTGAGGGTGAGTCGGCGCGACATCGCCAGAGCCTCACGGGAGTGCTTCTCCGCTGCCGCGTACTTATCCATGTCCACGTAAAGAACCGCCAGGTTACCCAGGCTTTTGGCGATCTCGGGGTGATCGCCCTTGAACAACCGCTTATGCATCTCCAAAGCGTCAGTGAAAAGCGGCTCGGCGACCGTTAACTTCCCCTGGGATTTGTAAAGTGTTGCCAGGTTAACCAAGCTGTGAGCGATGCTGGGGTGGTCGCCCTTGTACAGCCGCTTGTACATATTGAGGCCGTCTTTCAAGCACGACTCGGCCACTGCCAACTTTCCCTGGGCCGCGTACAGGTACCCCAGGTTGTTCAGGCCGCCCGCGATATTCGGGTGGTCGCCCTTGAACAGCCGCTTGATCATATCCACGGCGTCCTTGTAGAGCGGTTCGGCCTCCGCCAGTTTCCCCTGAGCTGAATACAGGGACGCCAGGTTATTCATGCTGGCGGCGACATTCGGGTTGTCGCCCTTGACCAGCCGCTTGAGCATGTCCAGGGCGTCTTTGAAAAGCGGCTCGGCCTCCGCCAACTTCCCCTGGGCCTTGTAGAGGGTTGCCAGGTTGCTCAAGCTGAAGGCGACCTGAGTGTGGTCGCCGGTGAACAGCCGCTTGCGCATGTCCAGGGCCTCCCGGGAGCACCGCTCGGCGTCCGTTAATTTCCCCTGGATGGTGTGCAGTTCCGCCAGGTTTACCAGACTCGTGGCGATACTTTGGTGGTCGCCCTTGAACAGCCGCTTGTACATGTCGAGAGCGTCGTGGTAAAGCCGCTCCGAGTCTGAGATTTTCCCCAGGGTCTTATAGAGAAAGGCCAGGTTGTTCAGGCTGGTCGCCAGCTTCTGGTGGCCATCGGGATACTCCTCCTTCGGGTAGAGTCTCCGGTTGATCTCGAGTTCTTCCTCGTGAGCTTTCACCGCTTCTTCAAGCATCCCAGCCTGATATGCCTTGAGCCCAGCTTCGTTCAACGCTTTCCATTTTGCCTCCAGTTCCTTCCATTCCCCGGGCGTCAGCTTCTTCGGCGAATCATCGGCCCAAATTGGCACCCAACTAATCAGCGAGACGATCAGTAAGCAGTTCACCAAAGGAAGAATACGTTTCATGGGCGCACCTCAACGGTCGTTTGGAATGATTGATGCGAACGAGCAAAAATCATAAGTAGCCACTGTGCTACACGCACAATAACAGCCCACCAAATACCCAATTCGTTCCCAAATCCTTCAATAATTGGCGAACCTCACAATCCAGTTCTTTCGTGGATGATCTCAACCGCCATTATTAATGGCATGGTTTAGCGTTCCAATGAGAATCGAGAGAATCAAAAAAGGTCTTTTCCTCACGCGCGCCGTCCGACCGACGTTTGATCGACCTCCGCGAGTGAAATCGCGTGCTCAATGCTCAGGTCGGCGAACGAATGTGGTGTTCTCAGCGTCTAAATTGGCGAGATCGCGATTGAGCTACCATTGATCAACCTCTGAACCAGTTGAGTCAGTTTCCTCCGCCCCCTCGTTCCATCACTTCGAACCCCGACCGGGTAATTAACTGGGTAGAGAGTTCCGCTTCCCGCCACGACAGCCGCCGGACGCAGGGCGAAGTTTGCTGTGGGCTACCCAACGAGGTGCCCACATGCCTTTATTTCTCGACCCCGCGCACCTTTCCCCTGACGAACGATTTCACGAACTTGCCCACATCTTCGCGGTGGGATGGCTCTCGAACGAAACAATCCTGAAGCACTGTCGGGGGCCGGGGCCTCATGTGAGGGGGTGCTTCGTGGTGGATTTAGTGCGATCCGTTGACTGACAACTGCGCTCGCAAGAGAACAGGTAGCAGTCGCAGGACTCAAGAAGAGTTCCTGACAACTTGATAACCGTGTGGGTGCGATTCCCACCCAGG
>DASZJS010000671.1:0-9470 GCA_035947935.1 Gemmata sp.
CGTCGTCCGAATCGTGCTGGGCGATCGAAAAACCACCTCATTCACACTCAACCAGGAATTGCGTGCCGAGCAGTTTGTGGTGTTCGTGAACTATCTCGGATGGGCTCGTGGAACCGATGGTGGAGAGATGGGAGAACTCCCACCCGCCACGCTTGGTGCAGTGGCAAGGTACGTCGCCAGACACGATGTCGAGCCCAAAAACGCCGATGGCAGCATCAACATGGACCTCCTGAATCTCGCCATCGACGAGGTCCCTGAAGAACCACGACGCGAGGGCCGAGCAACTCCCTCTTTTTTTCCTTACATCGTAATGATCCTTGCGGCGATCGCGATCTTCCTGGTGATGGCCTTTATCGTGAACCCGCCAATCCGCGACGAAGCCCTCTATAAGACGGTCACGCATCCTCCGACGGAACCGCGATTCCTCCGCGCATACCTGATCGATTCGCGCAACACACTCTACCGGAAGGAGGTACTCTCGACACTGTCTGCTCTCTATCAGGGCGTGATTAGCTTTGTGAGAGATAACGCACAACAGCCCGAACTCCGGGCTGGCATGTTCAAGATTCTCACATTATTACGAGAAGAACCCGATCAGCCGGTTGTCTCCTTGCGGGTAACAGAAAGATCGCCGCCCAACCTCTCGAACGGTGACAGTGCCAAGAATCGTGTGAAAAAACTCCGGGAGGGATTAGTTGGAGGAGATAGTAACGGGGGACAAAACCGGCAGGGTATCCTGGATGTGTTTGCTGCGGTGAGTCCGCCGATCAGCCCCCCACCAGGGGTGACTTTCCCGATACCACCGCCACCGATCGGGCACCAATTAATTGCATTCGTTGAGCCACCGGAAGATGCCAAGGAAGCACACTTTGAAATTACCTACGAGTTCAAACCCACCGACCAACCCGATTACTATCTCCTCTCGGTGACAGTGGAGATCCGCGAAACGATTGATGGGCAGCCCATAGCAACCTACACAACGGATCTACCCACTTATTACAAAGGGGACGAAAGTTCGCTCAACAAAGCGATCGATGATCTCCTGGCGAATTTGGTGATGTGGATGGTAGGAAAGCACAATCTTGTCCCCTGACGATCGTTCGCCAGTCTGCTGACATTTACAGGTTGAGCTCGCCTAAAACCAAGATGCGTTGGTTTTAGGCGAGCCGAGAGCGTGAGCGACCGGAGTGTGACACGACTTCAACTCAACAACTCAGAACAGGAACAACCCACCTTCCTCGCTCAGTTGGAGTTGCTCAACTGTTACGAACCAGAGTTTTCCCGCAGCTGATTCCTTCTGACCGGGTTGGCTGACGGGGAACCAGAGCCACGGGTTCTCCTCCGTCGATCCACTGGATATGCCTGGAGAACTGCCCTGTCCGCCCTTCGAGCCGCCTGTTGGGGGTTGCACGACGAAGTTGTTGACCCCCGGGGTATCGGTGACCGTGGAGAAATACTTGTTGGACCCGGTGGCGCGGAACGCGAAAGTGCCCGCTGTGGTGTCCCCTGTAGCAGCCGTTACAGAGTTGAGAAGCGTTGTGCCGTTGCTCGCGTAGAGGTCGGCGATCACCTTGCCCGAAGTGCCCCACTGCACCTGCATGAGATACCACGTATTGGCCGTGTATGTCTGCGTCACGGCCGCCAGGTTCGTGAATGACTCGAACCCAGCGTTGTTCTGGATGATGAATTGATTGGTGTTGGGTGCCAGGACTACCGAATCGAGGCCACTGGGGTAATTTGTTCCAAAGCCGAAGTAAGCTCGCCCATTTGCAGCACCGGAGAGCTGCACCCACACCGAGACCGTTGAGCCTGGCGTGATGACTGCTCCAGAATCCTGTCGGAAATACCAGTTCCCATCGCCCTCATCGACGAGCCCTTCAGATGCTGTCCCCGGGTGCGCGGCATAGGATGCGATGCCCACTAACGGGTAGCTGTTCCCCACGTAGTAGTAGTTACTCAGCCCGTTCGTGAAGTTCTCGATCACCGTCCCGTTGTTGGTTGTGACGTTGAAGGTTGCCGAAGTCACACTAACACTTCCCTCGCTCGCCACCAGGGTATAGCCGTTTGCGGCTGCATTCACCGAGAGATTGCTGAATGTGGCAATGCCCTTGGAAACTGTCTCCGTTAGCGTTCCGCCCAGTGTCGCCGAACCAGGGTTCGCGCCAAACGCCAGCGTCACCTGACCACTGCTGTCGTTTGTGAGAATGTTGCCGAACTGATCCAGTTCTTCCACCGTCACCGCGGGACTAATTGCGGCCCCGAGGGTTACGTTGGAAGGCTGTTGGAGGAAGATCAAGGATGCGACTGCCCCCGGTGAGACGCTGATCCCAGACTCGCTGCCGGTCATACTGGGACCAGTGGCCGTGGCCGTTACGCTTTGCGTGCCTGCTGTTTCAAATGTGACCGTGAATGTTCCTACACCGTCGGTGATGATCGCACTTGGAGGCAAAATCGCTTTCTTATCGCTGCTGGTAACGGTGGCTGTCCCGGAATATCCAGTGTTCTCAGTTCCGTTCGCGTTATAGGCCGTGACGGTGAAGGTCTCCGATGTTCCCGCGATGACCGGCGAGGGTGTGGGACCCGTGATCGTGAAATAGGGTGCAGACACACTCACCGAAGCGGTTCCCGTGATTGAACTGTTGCTCGTGTCGGTCGCAGTGATCGAATCTGTCCCGGGCGTGTTCAGGGTGATCGTGAAGGTTTGTGGCCCATCGTTCCCCGCGCTAAACGTGTAGTTGCCCGGCAGGCTGGCCAAACCATCGCTACTGGTGAAGTGAATTGTCCCAGTGTAATTGTTGACCTGCTGGTTGCTGGCGTTCAAAGGTGTTACGGTGATCGTGAAGCTAATCCCCTGGGAAGCGGTTGCAGGGGCGCTGACTGAGAAGTGGGTAACCGCGTTTGATGGAGATCCCACCAACGTAGACACCAGGAGGTTGGCAACGGGTGTACCCAGACCGGTGGCAAGGTCGTATCCTGGCCCAGCGGACTCATGTGGCGAACCAAGGGTCGTTCCAGTCGTGATGTCGTGGAAGTCCGCACTCGGTGCCTTGTACAGCATCGGCAATAGTGTGGAACTGGATAACGCCGCTTCGCCGTTGAGTGCCCTGCCCTGGTCCGCAATGGCAATCAGGCCTGCCCATTGAGGGGAGGCATCGCTGGTTCCACCATACTGGAGCCAGGGACCACCGCTATTCCCATAGGTCTGATAGACCGGGAAGCCTGTGTTCGGATCCGCATCGTAGGCCACATCGGGGCTCGTTCGCATCGTCGTACTTTGAGTGACGATGCCATGTTGGTACGAAGGCTGGCTCTCGACAGTGCTGATGCCGCCGCCGCTATCGTCCCATGCCGTCTCACTCACGTAGTTACCCGAGGGCGCGAGACCGGAATTCAGAGTGGTGCCACCCACAGAAAGGACGTTTGGCGATGTTGAAGGGTACGAAGCAGGCGCACCCGAATCGCCCGATGAGTTAATGAAAACAACGCCGGGGTTTGAGGCAGGTGGTACAAAGGTGCTGGTGTCGTAGGCTGTCTCACCGGCGAACTCGCCGCCACCCCAACTCATGGAAACAGCAACGACGCCCTTTTGAGCAGCCGCGTATCGAACCGCAGTGAACAAATTGCTGTAGGAAGCACTATTCGCCTCGACGAGAAGAATGTTTGCTCCCGGTGCAATGGCGTGAGCCCATTCGACATCCAGGGAGATTTCTCCCGCCCAGCCAGTGTTGCCCCTCGGCAGGGCGGTGCCGCCACTCTGGTTGACTATGGTGAGATTCGCTGTCGGCAGACTAAATTGCTTGTCGAACCCCTGGAGGTCGGAGGCGATATTGGGATCGCTATAAGCATCGACGATCGCGATCGTCGTTCCGGCTCCGGTGCCTGCTGTACCGTTGAAAGAAATCTGGTTGAATCCATAAACCTGACGAATCTCGGATGGCGTGTAGGCACTCGAACTCGGGCTAGAGCCACCATCGGGCTTGGCCCCATGCGCGCCTGGTTTGAGGATGTAGTCCGTATGTGCGACTGCTGATGGCACATCGCGGGCCTCAAGTGTCTCCAACTGAGGCACATTCCGGAATCGTTGTTGTTTGCGTCGTTGTCCGCGAGAGATTGGCCGGGAAAGACTGTGAGCCAGCCGTAGCCACCATGAAAAGGGCATAGAAGTCCTCCAGATCGGATTCAACCGAATCGAAGACGGGTCATTAAGAATAGAACAGTCTGGACTGAAGTCAGATCCCGAGGGCGAAAACCGTACTATTCTTCTCGGGTCAAAAAAACTGAGTATTCTTTCGCCGCCATCTTACCGAAATTACCTCAAGGGTTCAAACTTGCGCGAGTTTGCGGCGATTGTTCTTGATCGAGCAATTCCACTCAACCCAACGGCCAGTGTACGATGGTTCTCACACCAAGTCACTAAGGCAGAACAAAAACTGCTTAAGATTTGGTGTAGTCGTTGAGAAAGCCTGAGTTCTTGGCAAGAGCGGCCGGTTCAATAAAGGGGCAAGGTGGGATCAGATCAGGCTGAACAAATTGGGTATTTGTTGCATTCCGTTAGCAACCGGAGTGCTACCCGACTCCAATTACTTTCACAAACGACCCGTCAACTGCCATCCAACTTTGAGTCACACCTTAATTCCAACCACCCTCTCGACAACCAAGTCCACAACAAGTTAAACTGATTACACCTTTCGAGTCGCGGAACCACTTTCCGACACATTCACGATTTCAAATCGCGTGGTTCTGGGGCTCGCCTCACCCCGCCGTGCATCCCAACCGGCGAATGCGGAGTCCGACGATGAACCACAGCACCAAGCGCCAACATCACGAACAGGCTCGTAAACGACACCGCCACGAGCAGGAGAAACACGCTCGCGACGTAGCCAAGAAAGAACCCTCGACAGCCCCACGCTGGTTCCTTGCTATTGGTCTTGCCTGCATCCTTGTCTTCATCCTGGCGGTGACACTCCGGTAGAACTCCCGGACCAATTACTCCGTCCGCGCCTCGATCCATCGCACGACATCGCCAACCCAGGAGTGAGCCTCTGACTCAAACTCCAGGGTGTGGTGAGCGTTCGGGTATTCGGTAATCGTGGTATCACCAGGGAATCTCTCGGCAAATACCCGGGTTTTCGAGTTGTCGATAATCCGATCGTGCTGGGCAAGAGCGAAGAACGTCGGCATTGTTACACGCTTGGCCGCACGTCGCAGGTAGATGTCGAGCGAAAAGCTGGAGAACAGGAATCGGGCGGTGGCCTGTCGCAATCCGTGGGGATCTGTATCGATGTATTTCTGCCAGTCTGGCGCGGCGGTGAAAAGATCGGGTTCGTTCAGCGGAATCGGAAAGCATTTCGCTGGGCGGAACACCCGGGCCACCGCGATTCTTGCACGTTGTGCGAATGCAGGCACAACCTTCGGCACCAACCCAGGGCAAAGCAGCACAAGCCCATCGACCAACCCCGGTTTGCGATACGGCAGGCCCACTGCCAGTTTTCCACCCCAGGAAATGCCTCCCAGAAAGAGCGGTAACCAGCCGCTCTTTCCACGGAGCGACTGGACAAACTCCGCCACATCATCGAGCAATCGGCGAAAGCTGGGCGCATCGCCCCGATGAGTGGTGTTCAACCCCGCCCCGCGGCGATCGAGGAAAAACACCTCAATCCCGGCTGAGGCGAACGCCGCGGATGAGCGGGCATACCACGCACCGTGACTGCGGATACCGTGTACAAAGACGAGTCGGGCGCGGGGCTGACCGGGCGGTGCGTAATGGCGGAAATAGAAGGAATAGCCGTCCGATGCGCGGAAGGTCTGGAGTTCAGCCAATCAGCTTCTCCTTCCTGACCGTCACCCGTTCCACCTGGACCGGGTCAATCGTCACACCGAGTCCACACCCGACCAAGGCCGGAGCCCACCCACCCCTTTGAAACGTGATATCTTCCCGGGCGAGTGACTCTCGCACGAGATGTCGGTCGTAGCTGCCTTCCCGGTAGCGAATGTTATCGATGCTGGTTGCGAAATGACGGCCGGCCGCCGAAAGAATCGCCGTCTCCCCAACTTGGCACCCAAGCTGATATCCGAGCCCATGTCGTTTCGCGAGCTGCGCCAGGTGCAAAGTGGGGATAAACCCGCCACACTTCGACAGCCGGAGGTTGAACAGGTCGCACCATCCCTGTTGGACAGCGCGTTCGGCATCCACTTTGCCGCAGAGCGATTCATCGAGCATGATGGAAGTTTTGATCTCCTTACGCGCGGTTGCGAGACAGGCCACATCTTCGTGCCGTACCGGTTGCTCAACGCAGGCGATCCCGAACCGCTCGAGTTCGCGGATTCGATCCACCACTTCGGCGGGAGTCCATGCTTCGTTGGCATCGATTCGCAAATCCATCTTGCGTCCAAGCCATCGCCGCATCGTCTTCGTTCGTTTCACATCGTTTTGCCCGGCGATTCCCACCTTGAGTTTCACCTGATCGAACCCAGCAAGGCGATAGACGAGCGGATAAACCCGCTTCTTCCAGCCGCGTGGGTTGCCGATCACTCCGCTGTATTGCACCTGGGGTTGAAAGTGATAGAGATCGGGAGCGACCAGTTCCGACACCTTTGTGAGCGGTTCACCGAACGCCCGACCGAACGCATCCAACGCAGCCAGTTCGAGGGCACAACGGGCCGCGTTCCCTTGAATCAGTCGATCGTCTCCCGGGACGGGGACGAGCTTGAATCGCTCAGCAAAGTGAACGGCTTCGGAGAAATCCGTGCAATCGAAATCGAATTGCTTACCGAGGTTGGATCGTTTGAGCAGATCGAGGGAAAAGTCGATGGTTTCACCCGTAACGTAATCGCGGGGCACACCTTCACCGTAGCCGGTGCTACCATCGGACAGCACACACCGGACGATGACGTTATCGGTGTCGGTGCGGACGTGGCTGGCGTGCGTTACTTTCCGCTTGAGCGGAATTCGGACGTGCCGGATTTCGAGTTCGACAACGCGCATCGCCACCACCGGAATGAGAAGGCTGATGAACTCAACACCTACTGCATCGTCATCCGAACTGCCTGTTTACAGAGCCAGAATCCCACCCCGATCAGGAATACTGCGCTCACCATCGGGAGAATCTGAAACCAGCGGCGATCCTGGAATCGATTTGCACCCGCCTTGTAGGCAAACACAACGCCGATCCCAAGCCCAACCAGGACGAGCCCAAGTCCAGCGCTGAACGCAAGCAGAAGCGGGATGGCGAATCCAACCCGGTTCAGGGCAGTTGCCGCAACCAGCAACAGCACGGCATCCCAGCATGGGACAATACCACCGCCCAACCCCATCAATACGATCCGGAGCCAACCCCCAGTCGTTTTGGCACTCTCCAGTGGAGGTCCGTGGTGATGGTGTCCGTGACCATGATCGTGACTGTGGGAATGAGAATGTGTATGCCCGTGGCCGTGAGAATGTGTGTGCTGCGTGGTACTGTTCTCTGTCTCGTGGTGATGATGACCCCCGAAGAGATGGAAGTGGTCGGCCTGGCCGGTCAACCGGCGGAGCAAGAGCCACAGCCCAACTCCGATGACCAGCAAGCCAGCTACAAACTGCAATCCGCCCTGCGTTCGGCCCGGAACATTATTCCCGTACACGCTCCAGAGAACCGCTGCCACGGCAATGACCGAGCCGGTATGTGTGACCGTTGTGACCACTGCGAGTACGATTGCGTGCCGGATCGTGCCCCGTTCACCAATCAGATACGCTGCGACCAGCGTTTTTCCATGCCCGGGAGTGAACGCATGAGCTGCACCGAACAGGAACGCAGCCAGAAGCAAGAAGCCTATGCCGAGGGTCGAGTCGAACAGCGCGGGCAAACCACGACGAGCAAGATCGGTGAACAGATCCGCGGCCGGTGGCACATCTGCGTTGACGACAGGCTCGGGAAGCGGTTCCGCGTCTGATGGCCCCACAGGTCGGACGGTGCCGGGTGGTGTACCCGGGACAAACTCACGCGGATACGGGGCGATTGCGACTGGGAGCTTGATTTCCGCAGTAGCCTTGCGAGCGGTTGCGGCTTCCTCGGGAGTGAGTTGGAACAGCGGTCGCGTTCGGATTTTCGCTGACGGTTCCTCGCTATCAATCACTTCCAACTGTTTCCCTGGCTGACCTTTCAGATCGAGTGTCAGGTTCAGCACGCCGGGTTTGTCTGGAAACGTCCCATCCGCAATGGTCAAAGTTCGTTCGCGGTTCCCGGGAGGCCACGCACCTCGGAGAATGAATCGGCAGACTGCGTGGTCGGTCATCTTGATATCAATTGCTGTCACCCGGAGCGATATTGGTTCTCCATCTGTATTGATGCTGAACTTATCGGTGAGTTCTGGAGCAACTTTTTTGGCGTAAGTCGTTGCGTACCCGATAGCCGTGCGATCGAGTGCAGCAATTTCCTCCGGTGTCAGACGCTTCGCGGCATCGAGATGAAGTGCAATCGCACTGACTTCGAGTGTGTATGTGACTTCGATTCCATCCGGAGCCAGTCGTACCGCGGCAGTCCGATCGTATCGTACCTCGGTCAATGGGTGTGCGCTCACTGGGCCAGCGAGTACAAGGAGCAACAGGAGAAAGGAGAAACGGAATCGCATATTCACATTAAAGCACACCTCGGCCGGAAAACCAGAAAGCCCATATTGAATGAAGTTGTATTTCAAAGGCGTAACGGAACTCGCCAGAGTTCCGCAAAGACGTGGCAGCAGCGGTGTTGGCCGCCTAGCATGAATCTTGACACGAATCCGAACACACAACGGAATTGACTATGGGCGCTGGGACCGATGATGATCATCTCGCAGCAGCTCTCGGTCGGATTCCGAGCGGCTTGTTTATTCTGACTGCCAGGCATGGCGGCCACGAAACGGGAATGCTCGCAAGCTGGGTGCAACAGTGTTCGTTCGACCCGCCACAACTCACGGCCGCTCTTCGTAAGGGACGCGATGTCCTTGCATGGTTAGCGGAAGGAGCAGCGTTTACCGTCAACGTGATTCCGGAGGGTGGAAAGGCTCTCGTGGCCCACTTCGGGAAAGGTTTTGAGTTGGATCAACCAGCATTTGAAGGGCTGGAAGTTCGACGAGACGATGGAACGCCGCCGGTTTTGCTGACGGCTCATGCTTATATTGTCTGTCGGGTTACTAAACAGTTGGAAATTGGGGATCATGTACTCGTTGTTGGCCAAGTGATTGCAGGCGGTGTTCTGCACCCCGGACACCCGACCGTGCATGTGCGGAAGAATGGGCTGAAGTATTAAAGCCATCGGCTGTCCGATAGCGACTAGCCTCAAGCCTATGGCCGATCGTAATGGCAGCGAGCGAAGGCGGAGCTTCTCATGGACGATCCTATTATAAGTTCGGACACGCAGCGACAGAACCGCATTCCCCCACGACAGGTCCAGACCCGCAAGTGGCCCGTTTTGCATGCAGGGAGTGTCCCACCATTTGACCCAGAGAACTGGGAC
>DASZJS010000672.1:0-4509 GCA_035947935.1 Gemmata sp.
GAGCAACAGCACCGACTTCTCGGCATTCCAACTGGCGATCTGGGAACTCGTGTACGATGGTGCTTCTGATGTCGCCAACCCAAGCAGCACCAACTTCTTATCAACCGGGAATTTCCAGTCGCCGCCGTCTTCTGCCGAGGCAGAGGCCCAGACCATGCTCAATAATGTTTTGAACAATGTGAATCAGGGGATCACCGACTTCACCAACGACCTGCCGGGGCTGACGCTTGTCGCTCTCACAAACCCCAGCTACCAGGATCAACTGTGGTTGGAGCCGACACCCAAGGTGACGGGAGTCCCAGCCCCTCCGGGGATTGTGCTGGCGGGGTTTGGATTGTTCGCTCTCGTTGGGCGTTCGCGTTTGAATCGCCGCGTTCGCGCCGTTGCTTGAACGGAAACACATTTGTCGTCGCACGCACAAGAAGCCCGGGCAATTGCCCGGGCTTCTTTCGTCAAAGAGGTCAGCCAGTCCTAATGACGAGTTTGTCTATGATTGAAGTGATTATTTCTGCAGGTGGTTGTGTTCCAAGTGGCCGAAAAACATGACAAAGCCTGACAGAACCTGACAGCGCAATCTTGTCCGATTACCGACCGCTGACAATGCTGACAGAACGAGCCTTTCAGGCTCGGATCGCGGCCTGAAGCCGCTTCTATCAGCCCAGGTCGAAGGCCTGGGCTGATTTGCCCCGCTTACTTCGTGCGCGGCTCTTCCTTCAATCCACATCCGGGGTAAACTGGTTATTACCTACCCACCGCCTCCTCCCCATTCTGGGCTCCCGCCATGATGCGCTGGCTTGTCTGCTCCACCATCTTGTTCGCACTCGCTTCATCCGCATCCGCACAAAAAGGCCCACTTCCACCCGAGCAAGCACTCGCTGCGCTGAAGGTTGCCGAGGGCTTCCAGGTCGAGCTGTTTGCCGCGGAGCCGATGCTCATCAATCCCACCAGCATCGATGTGGATCACAAAGGCCGCGTCTGGGTTGCCGAAGCGGTGAACTATCGGCGGAAAAACTTCGGGCGGCCAATCATCCGCAAGGAAGGCGACCGCATCGTTGTGCTGGTGGACACCAAGGGGACGGGCAAGGCCGAT
Organism: Gemmata sp.; assembly: GCA_035947935.1. GTDB lineage: Bacteria > Planctomycetota > Planctomycetia > Gemmatales > Gemmataceae > Gemmata. The sequence continues at coordinate 1,091 of DASZJS010000672.1, forward strand.
GAGGCGAAGGTGTTCTATCAGGGGCCGGAGATCTATGGCCCGCTTGGTGTTTGTGTTGCCCCTTATCCGGACGGCAAAGGGCAAAAGGTGTTCGTTTGCCAGTCGCCCGACATCCTCGTGTTCGAGGACAAGGACGACGACCTGAAAGCCGATGGCCCACCCAAGAAATTCCTCACCGGCTTCGGTGGCTACGATCACGATCACGGCGTTCACGGCATCAACATCGGCCCTGATGGCAAGCTCTACTTCACCGTGGGCGATGGGGGCGTGACCGGCCTTCAAAGCAGCGATGGAAAGGGCCGCAAGTGGGTCAGCAACACCACCGACTGCCGGGCCGGGACGGTCTGGCGGTGCGATATGGATGGCACCAACCTCGAACTGATCGCCCACAACTTCCGAAATAACTACGAAGTCTGTTCCAACAGCTTTGGCGAACTCTGGCTCTCCGACAACGATGACGATGGCAGCCAGCAGACCCGCATCTGCTACGTCATGCCGGGCGGAAACTACGGATATAACCCGCGCGGCCCGGGCCAGACTCACTGGCACGAGGAGCAACCGGGAATCGTCCACAAGGTCTTACGCACCGGGCAGGGCAGCCCAACCGGCATCACGTTTTATGAAGGCACGTTGTTCCCGAAGAAGTATCAAGGGGCGCTCCTGCACTGCGACTGTGCCCCGGCGGAAGTGCGTTGGTTCTTCCCAAAGGCGAAGGGTGCGGGCTATGAACTGGAAAAGGAACTGCTGCTCACTAGCAGCGATAACTGGTTCCGGCCAAGTGATGTGTGCGTGGCTCCCGATGGCAGTATCTTCGTGGCCGACTGGTACGACCGCGGCGTTGGTGGTCACGGCATGGGTGACCCAACCGATGGCCGCATCTACCGTATCACACCGAAGGGCCACAAGGGCTACAAAGTGCCTGAGGTGAAGCTGGATACGAAGGAAGGCGTTTATGCTGCGTTAGAATCGCCGAACATCGCGATGCGCGAGCGCGGCGTGGCTGCTTTCGGCGAATACTTTAAGGGGCTCACGCCAGAAGAGGTTAGAACTCTGCGCACCAAACTTCCAGAAGGTGTCACTCCTCTCCAACGATCGCGGCGCGTTAACGCACTTCTTCGGAACTCCCAAGACGTGGGATTCGTGTGGTCGTACATCGAGGCCATGCTCAAAGACAAGGATTCGGCCATGAACGTCATGGCAACCCGAACACTTGATATTTACGCCGCACTAATCGAGAAGGAAGAGAAGATGAGGATCCGGTGGCACAGTGACCGGATCCTGAATATTTTGGGTGCCAAGGATGTGCCAGTTTGGCGCGAGCGCCTTTGTTGGCTTCGGAAACTCGAAGTCGATGACAACTTCATCCATACCTTTTACCTGCTTGCCAAGCTCTACGACGGCCAGGATCACTTCTACCGCGCTGCCCTGAATATTGCCTGCGGGACCGATCCGGCTCGACGCGATGCGATTCTAGCCGACTTCGACAAGCACTTCCCGGAATGGAACGACACGGTTGCCGATCTGGTCTGGGAGCTTCGCCCAAAGTCTGTGCTTCCGCGGCTTGGCACTCTACTCGCGGATACGAAACTCACTCCAGCCCAGAAGGGCCGCATCGTTGATATCCTCGCTTCCTGCGACGATGTCGCTGCCGGGCAGACGATGCTCGATGTTCTGAAATCGTCGGCTGCGCCGGAGGTGAAAGCGCGTGCCATTGAGAGTCTTAAACTCTTTCTGCCCACGAAATGGAAGGGGCTACAAACCGGCAAGGAATTAGCGGCGGGGATCGATGCGTTACTCAAGGATGCAAAGACACAGGTGATCGGCTTGCAACTGATCGCCGCGGCAAACGCGGCAGATCGCGTCGAGGCTGTAATCACCATCGCAGCCAGTTCACTCTCTCCCGACTCTCGGATTGAAGCCATCCGGACACTGGGCAAACTCCGAAGCGTGAAATCGGTTGAAGCATTGCGAAACATCGCGAATCAGACCCCTGCTGATAAAGGACAGCGTGCGAATGTTGAAGCCCTGAACGCTCTGGCCTCGCTCATTGTGGGTCAAGGCAAGGACGAAGTGAGTCTCAAGGCGCTCGCTGCGCTGCAAGAACAGGTCAAGAGCAACAGTTCCTCCGAGTTGCGTCTGATCGCGGTCGAATCACTGGCAAGTACACGCCCCGGTTCACAGTGGTTGCTCGAGATCCACGGCAAGAAGGAACTGCCTGAAACTCTGGTGGCCAATGCGGGTCGATTGCTGCGGAATTCGCCGTATCAGGACATCGCCAACCGTGCGAAATTGACGTTCCCTGCGCCGGGCAAACTCGACCCCAAGAAGCTCCCACCAATCGCGGACATCGCCAATCGCAGCGGCGATGCGGCTCGCGGCAAGGCCGTATGGAACGCCAGCGCAGCCGGGGCATCTCAGTGCGCCAAATGCCACACGGTTCGCGGCGTTGGCGGTCAGGTTGGTCCCGATCTTTCCATGATCGGCAAGAAGGCCAGCCGCGAGAACCTCTACGAATCGATTCTGATTCCCTCGAAGGCCATCGCCGACCAGTACATTCAGCATCAGGTCACGACCAACGCCGATGTGACCGTGACTGGGTTGCTGATTGCCGATACGCCGCAAGCCATCACGCTCCGCGATGCCAACGGCAAAGATACCACCATTGCGAAGAAGGACATCGAAGGGCCAGTGCGGAAACTCAAGATTTCGATCATGCCCGAGGATATCGTTGCTGCCCTGACGGAGGATGAACTAGTCGATCTCGTTGCCTATCTGCTAACGCTCCAGACTGCCTCACTGACCCCGGATAGCTTCTACGTCATCGGGCCGTTCAATGCCGCGAACATGGATGCTGCCCTCGATGCGGAATCCGGTCCCGAGAAGGGTGCCTTCGACCTGAAAGCCAGGTTCCCAGCCAAAGTCGGCGAACTGAGTTGGAAAACGATCCGGCCAGATGCCAAGGGATACTTCGACCTCGCGGCCATGCACGGGAACGCCGCGAACAACTCGGCCTCGTATATGTACGCGGAGATCGAATCGCCACTCGATCAGGATGCAGAACTATTACTTGGCGCAGATGACGGCTCGCGACTGTGGATCAATGGCAAGGAAGTGTTCGTCAGTCGGGACACGCGTGCCGCTGTACCCGAACAGTACAAGATCCCCGTGAAGCTCAAAAAGGGCATCAACACCGTGATGCTCAAGGTCGCCAATGGGAACAACCCGCACGGCTTCTACTTCACCCTTGTCAGCAAAGAAGAGACGAAACTCAGAGTTAAGAGTTAAAAGTGCAGAGTTAAGAGTGGACAAAAGAAGGGGAAATGTCATGGCTGGGGCCAGTTTATCAGAAATCGTTTGCCTTCGCTGTCAGAGCGATAAACCTGGCAAGATTTCTCCAGGCCGAGAAAAGAGAATTTGTG
>DASZJS010000673.1:0-3970 GCA_035947935.1 Gemmata sp.
TGGCGATCCGTCGACAATCGTTATCAGGCCAATGCGTCCGGGTGAATCCACGGACAAGGAACCGATCGAAAAGAGCGGATTCATCGTTATCCGGCCAAACGGTAAAGGCACCACAACCACCCAGGTCAGTACTCCCAAGCAGCCACCCACAACCACACCCTCGAATCCCACAGCAAATAGCCCACCCACACCCGGAGTGCTGAATGTCCCGCCGCCTGGTCAGCAACCCGCTGCTGTTGCTGGGAAGGATGGCAAACCTCTATTCGATTATTGGTTTGTGGTCGGAATTGATGGCCAACGAGCCGGTTACGTCAACTGGGCCGCCAAGGAAATGGAACAGAAAGGCAAGCCGTTTGTCATCGGGGTGCGCTACTTGAACCTGACAATCTCCCGCTTTGGCTCGGCTTCGACCCAGTCTGGCGAGGAATCCACCGTCGAGACACCAACAGGTACTGTGCTGATTACCTCCATGCGACAGACCTTGGGCAAAGATCAGGCGCTGGCTCTCACTGGGATTGTCGAAGGGAAACCGGGATGGTTCAAACTCACAGATCAAGTGTTTGGTGCTTTGAAGAGCGCGAATGTGCCTGAATCGGTCCTGGTAAAGCTGGACTCCATGAAAAACAAGGAGTTGTCTCAGGATGACTTTGTGAAAGAAATCAACAAGCTGCTCGATGCCGATGAAACGAAGCAATTCCAAAACCTCGTTTTGGCCCATGCCGGACAAAAACTCAAGGTCAAGCGCGATGGCACGGCCATAGGCACAGGAGAGAGTGAAATCCCCTGGCCCGAGGGGGTTGTTGGACTGGTTCGCGAACCGCGGCTATTCAAGGAGTTAAATCTCAAAACCGGGGAATCGTTCGGTTATCCCTCGTATATTCCAACGGTGAACTGGGTTGTGAAAACTAGGATCACAAACGAAGGCGAAGAATCGAAAGTTTTGTGGCCGAACTCTCCTGCCCGAAAACTTCTCAAATTCACAACGAAACCTGCACCAATTGGGAAGGTAAAGCTTCCCGCTTCAACCACATGGGTGGATACCGAATCCTTTGAACCACTTCTCATGGAAACCGATTTCCCAGCACTTGGCGGTCGGCTCACCTTTCTGCGCACCACAAAAGAAGCCGCAAACGCCCCCGTTACTCGGCCGGTGGAGGTGTTCAACACTCAATCAATTCGGCTGAACCGCGAGATTCCGGGAATACACACCAAGGGGTCCGTCGTCTACAAGGTGTCGGTCCCCCGAGACGACGAGCCGGAGACGGTATTTGCCTCCGAAAGCCGACAACAGATAATGAACCTGGATGCCAAAGCGCGGACGTTTGAACTCCACGTAACTGCAAGCCACGGACCAGATAAGAACGCTCCCGCTCAGCCTGCGCCGGGAAAAGAGTTCATCGCCAGCAACTTCTTCATCAACTGGGATAACGACTTGGTGAAAGCGCACGCGGCAAAGGCTATTTCCGGACTACCGGCAAACGCGGTAGCGTGGGAGAAGGCTGTTGCAGTCGAGCGCTGGGTGAAGAAGAATATGGTCGCGTTTGAGTTCGACCAAGCCATGGCGACAGCCGATAACGTGGCCAAAACGCTCAGAGGAGACTGCACCGAATATGCCATGTTGGCCGCAGCGATGTGTCGGGCGGTCGGTGTTCCATCCCGAACGGCCCTAGGTGTGGTGTATGCTCACACCGGGGATAGCAAGACATTCATGGCGTACCACATGTGGTACGAGGTGTTTGCCGATGGGCAGTGGTTGCCTCTCGATGCGACTCTTGGTTTCGGCGGAGTCGGTCCCGGGCACATCAAGATCACCGACCATAGCTGGTACGAGGAGAGATCATTCGCCCCACTCCTACCGGTACTACGGGCATTGTGCGCGAAACCTAGCATGGAAGTGCTGAAAGTCGGGCCGTGAGATTGGCGCATCGCACCGCATGGGAAGTGGATTGTGAGAAGATGGGTAGACTTCCCTAAGCCAAACTCAATGAGGAATTCCTTCCCAATCCCTGCGACCGAGGGGGAACACAATTAGATGGTGAAATTTGGGTGTGAGATAGCTTCCCTTTGAGTCTGCGTCTATACTCGTGGAGGGTAAGCGAATCCACTCCTGGAGTGAGGCAACACAGCAAAGATATGCACCCGTCACAGAGCGCAGGTTGCCAATCGTCGTTCGTTCTCGTTTGGAATAGGATAGAGGCGAAAATAGTTGTCGAAAGGTCTTCAGATATCGTGCAGGATGATACCGTGAGGAACTGCAATACCCTGGATGAGAGAAATTGAACGGTGTTCGATTTCTCTCATCCAGATTTGACGACGCCGGATCGCGGAAGGGTATTGGCATGACCGACCGGGAACCCGTCGTCCCGGCCGACCCAATCCGGCCACCGAGCCTTCGACCGCGGACCAATCCGCTGGTCGGCGATCCGAGTTCAAATGCGCATCTTGAACCCGCCCCACGAGGCGACTGCCCGCCGATGTCCCTGACGCTCGCCTCACGCCCCCCATTACGGCATCCCGGAACCGACTGCCAGCCGGTAGATTCACTCCGCACATGGCTTGCCCAGATCGCATCCCATACGCCCATTCTTTCTGCGTTTGCTCCGGTTGTTCTCCCTGGATTGCACCACCGGAACCCCACCGAGGCTTATGCCGCGGCGCGCGCTGCAGCCTGCCCCGATTTGTTCGCGATCCACGCTCCGGATCAGTCCGCTCGGGAGCGAGTCATTGCTGATGTGGTTTGGGCAACGGGATCCGAACGCGTTCTCGTTCTTTCCACAGACCCTGCGACCGCCGACCGGATTGTCGAGCGATTGGTCAGGGTGGATGTCGGTGTGGTCCGGGCTCTTGCCGACGACGAAAACCCAATTCGTCCTTCCTCTCTCGTTGCACGGGCGACCTCTACTGCACTCACTGCAGCACGGCTTGACCGACTCAAGCAAGAGGCGGCAGCGTCGGTTGCAAGTGCAACTGCCCGGCTCATGGCGATCTCCGCTGCGACTTCCACACACACTCAACTCGCGGAACTGACTCAGCGATGTGCGATGACCGATGCCGAAATCGCGAAAGTACACGCCCAGCGCGAACGGCTCAAGCAACAAGTTCAGCTCGAAGCTGTTGGAACCGAGGTCACCGCTTTCACCGCACTGGTCGATCGAAGTAAAGCCGACCGCCAGGCAGCCGTTGACCTCATCCTGCAACAACGACTCACCGCTCTTGCCATCCACAAGGAAAAAGAATCGCTCGTTGCCGACCTTCGTAAACATGCCTCTGATGTCGCGACCGAAGCTGGGAAAAAATCCGGCTTCTTCGCGCGACTGCTGGGTAAACCCAAACAAAGCGCCGATGCGGTCGAACTTCGGAAACAACTTAACGAGGCCGAGCGGGAGTTGAACGAAGTCGCAGCAAGGATTTCGACTCTTCAGCGCGATATGGAGGCCGCATCCGCCAAGCTCAATGAAGAACGAGAGCAACTGGTCCAGGCCGAAATCGTTCTCCGCCAAGCCGGAATCGATTCCCAACTCGCACGGTTGAAGACCGAGAGTGGCCACCTCAGATCTGAAGTCGAAGCAACAACTCGGGCACTCGGACTAAATCCTCCGATTGTGGAAGAATCTGCCAATGTCCGAGAAGCCGCCGAGAGCGAACTCGCATCCGCCAGACAACGGGCAATCGAACTGGACCGAACCGCCGGGGAGGTGGGGAAGCGGGTGCTTGCGGAGATGCGGGTTGCGGTCGGAACGCCCGGTAGCTTGTCGGCCGACCCGGTTTTCGAGCGCGATCATCAAGTACTCAATTCCGAGCCGCCATTCGGGCTACTGGTGTTGGATCGGGCGGAGGAGTTGACCGAACCCGACTTCATCCATCTGGCAAAGCTGGCCAGGCGGTGGGTTCTCATCGGCGATGTTGCCGCCGCCGGGGAACCCGGATCGCACTTGAAAATGAACTCTTCGCGACACACTCTCGGATTCGG
>DASZJS010000674.1:0-7973 GCA_035947935.1 Gemmata sp.
CGATCGCGATCCACATCTCGATTGGCCCAGGTTTGGGAATGTCGAGCTTCGGCAAGCTTGGAATTCGGTGCTCCGGCGGCCCAATACTCAAATAGAGATGCTCCTCCGTCGCGGCGAGATAGTGTTGCACGCTGCTTACAGACAGCAGCTTCTGTTCGCGCAGGATTTCCTCGCCTTTCTTGAGGAGCGGTCCAACTTTATTCATCGTCTCAATAATCTGATCGGTTTCATTGCCCATGGCGGTAGTAAGCCGGGTGCGAAGCTCATTCTCGGCTTCCTGGTCGGATTCCGGCAAGTTACGGCGCGCGGTGCGTTGCGCGATGCCGCGTGTCACAGAACCGATCAAGCCCCCCCGGAAAGAGCACACTTGGTCGAGGCTGGAACAGTACGTCGCATTCATTTCAAGCGCATGGCCTGTGAAGGTATTCCCATCGAAGACGACACGACGACGACCGCTGAACCCACCTACTCCATGCTCGTGGATTTGGACGTTGCGGCTCGTGGCCGCCAGCTGGGTCAAGACTTCTCCCTTCACCAGAAAATCAAAGTCACTGGCGCTCGCGCTCTTTTGCAGCTTCACGTCGAACGTGCCATCCACATGAGCGTCCCCCTGGACTGTGACTCCGAAGGAATTCTTGGCAATCGGTTCGTCGCGATTGAACTGCTTACCCGTGAGTTCATGAATGAATTGTCGCGAGATGCGTAATACTACCTTCGTTTCTGGCAGGAGTTTGGTCTGCTCTAGTGCCTCAGCCTGCACCCCTAGCAAGAGAGGAATTGCCGAGATAACAACGAGCCGGGGCAAGCATTTCATGGAATCGATCTTTCGTGCGGCGACGCAAAATCGAAGTTCAAGGCTGCAATGTCTGCCATCTCTGACTGCGATCAACTTCCGTGCCGAGGCAATACCGATTACTGACCCTTGACCTTCGGTTGTGGCTTCTGAGCAGTGGCCTCGCCCTCAATAATTTGCCAGTATGCACCCGGCACGAGACCGGTGATTTCTTGACTCTTTCCGGAGGGCCAGTAAACCGTCACCTTGTCGATTTTCGGATCTGACCCGAGCCCGAATACCATTCGCGGGTCGTTGGTCGAGGCAAAGCTCCCGCCGCCCTTGGCGTACTTCGTCTGTCGTCCACCGGCCGATTCCAGCACGACACGCGCCCCAACCACGTCCCGGTTCTTCATCCCAACCAGTTCGATTCCGACCCAATGCCGACCCTCCGTCTGTGCGACGTTCCGGAGAATGACCACCGGTTCGTTCAGGTGGCTGACCACAACATCGATCTTCCCATCATTATCCAGATCGCCGAACGCCGCTCCGCGAGCGTTATGGGGATCGTGGAAATATCGCCCACCCTGGTTGGTGACTGCCTTGAACTTGCCCTGCAGGTTTTGGAGTAGAACAGGCTTCTGGCGTCTATCGATCTTGGTCGGATACTTGATCGCGTGGCCGCTCACGATCATCAAGTCATCCCATCCATCGAGGTCAAAATCGAAAAAGCCAGTGCCCCAACTGACGTAGCCGCCCCCAATCGCCGCAATCCCCGTCGTGAGACTGTCGTAAACGAACAGCGGAGATCCGTTCATTCGACTCGCGTTGGTACGATTGCGGTAAAGTGCAGGCAGTTCGTTTTCGTAGTTAGTAACGAAGAGCGATGCCCAGCCCGACCGGTTGAAGTCGGCAGCATCCAACCCCATACTCCCATTCGCCTGTCCCCGGTCGTCGCGATCGACTCCGGCATCGAGACCGAGTTCCTTCAACGCGAGTTCTCCAGGTTTCCCCTGGTTCACATACAGGAACTTGGGGTCGGTGTCGTTGGCGACATAAATGTCCGGGCGGCCATCGTTATTTACATCCACGAAGAGGACAGCCATTCCCTTGCCATCTTTGCGAAGCTTCACCCCATCCGCATTGCTGACATCAGTGAATGTTCCGTCGCGGTTGTTTCGGTAGAGAGTATGGGGAAGCGGCGCGAATCGTCGGGGTTGGCAAACGTCGCGAGTCTTACCATCGTAAGTGCAATCGGTTGGGTGGTTCGTATCGAAGCCCCAATCGCCGTAGTGAGAAACGTAAATCTCAGGATACCCATCTCCATCGAGGTCGCCCCAAGCAGCGGTCGAGGACCACATGGTATCGTTGAGTCCGGCTTGTTTTGTGACATCAACGAACCGCCGCCCTCCTTTGCCATCGGATTCGTTGTGAAGCAGAACCAGCCGGTTGTAGCCAGTAATAAGTAGGTCGGGCCATCCATCGCAGTCGTAATCGAATGCCGCAGCCCCGTGGCTGTACGGGAATGAGATTTTGTCAAGCCCCATCTTTGCAGTCACATCTTCAAACTTGAAACCGCCAAGATTGCGGTAAAGTTTGCAAGGATGGCCGAGAACCTTCTTCCCATCGTAGTAACCCCCACCGGGGAGAAAGATGTCCGGCAGCCCGTCGCGATCGAAGTCGATGAGTGCAACTCCACCACCGAGGGACTCGATAATCGCAGCGTTGTTCGCTTCCTCGCCATTTCGGTAGGTGAAGGCGATTCCCGCTGTCGCAGTCATGTCTTCAAACAATGGCGATCCCGAGTATTCTTGCTCGGCACGCGATGCGTTGGAGGTTGTAGGTTCAGGCGTGGGCGTTGGAGGGGAACACGCGTGGAGGGATAAGATCAAGACCACGAGGATGGCCGCAAGCGACCAGCAGAGAAGAGGCAATCGCCGGGCACGCATACAATCACCGGGGTTGGAAGCCTGGTGTGAGTTTACTACACCAGCGCGGAGAGCAGAACGCGGAGCAAAGGAAACGAAAAATCTTCCAGGGATGAAACGACAGCGAAATTCTGGCTACCATCTCGTGCCACGTCTCCAGGACTTTAGAGCGATCGCAAAGCGACGGCCTGGTAAAGCGAAGCGCAACCTCCTCGGAAGTGAGAAAGACCTACTTTCGGAAAAAATGTCGCACTTCGACGAACCGAATGCGGTCGAACCTCTCGACTTGGCCGATGTGCAACGATAGCATATCATGATTTGACTTCTGGTTCAGTGTGGATGCTGAGGATGAGTTCTCAACACTCCACCGACAATGTAACGATTGCGATCTGCGTGCAAAGACTCAACCGGATTCAGGAATCGTTCGCCGCAAGCGACTGGATCAGAGACTTTGCTGGCAAGGAGGCCGTTCACCCCCGACTCTGACCGCCACACGCGACTGGAGCCAGGCCGAGCATCCTGCTGAGGATTTCAGGTGTTCCAGCGACTCCGTCAGCTCCCTGCTCCGTTTCTCCTCCTAGCAGGAATGGGGGTTGTGCTGGGTGTTGTTGTCGGCTGGTCTTTCCTCTGGTCGAGCCAGTCACCCCTGTCAGACAGAACCCCCAATCGCGTCAGGAACGATCCTGCTCTCCCGCCTCTCAAGCTTGCTTCCGGACATCACCTGACCGTGTGGTGGGATGCACTCGACCCCATGACCCGGCTCAATTCCCGACAGTTTGGGGATCGCAGTAACATCCACCCGGTGGATTACATCGGTCCAACGGCCTGCCAAAAGTGCCATCCAACCCAGCACCAGCAGTGGTCCGAACACCCACATCGTGGAATGAACGCGCTTGCGAACGAGACTACAGTTCGGGGAGACTTTTCAGGTAAGAGTTCCATCGCCTATCGCGGTGGTCATGCCACCTTCGCGAGAGCAGGAGATGGTGCCTATCTCATGAAACTCGAGCGTGGCGAGTCGCGCCGAACATACCACATTACGCAAACCATCGGCGTTAGGTTCTACCAGTATTACGTCGGCAAGCAGATTGAGGGTCCAGAGCCTCCCAGCCACCATTTCTACCAGAAGGATCACGTCCTTCCGTTCGGCTATTGGTTGGATCGAAAAGAGTGGGTTCCCATCGTTCACATTGGCCCTGAACTGCCGGACGACAGCCGGCCCGACCCGTTTGTGCCAGCAGACAAGGGGAGCCACTACGCCGAGTATGCAGTGAGTTGCAATTACTGCCACACCACTTTCCCACTTGGGGATCTATTTGCGCGGCGACCGCACCAAATGGGCGAACACGCCCCTCTCTCGATGCACTGGTCCATGAAGGGCTACCTGGACAAGGCTCACCCCCCGGTCTACGAGGCAATGGCTCGGATGATAGCCACTGGGAATGCCACTCAGAACCCGATGACGGACTGGGACGCTCCACGGTACGCAGTTACCCTCGGTGTCAGTTGCGAAGCATGCCACCTCGGTGCAAAGGCACATGCAGAGAGCGGAGGGAAGATTCTGCCCGAGTTCTTCCCCACCAGCCCGCAGCTTTCTCTGGAGTCCAACCGTGTACCAGACCCAGGCCGAACCCACGATAACATCAACTGGGCTTGCGGACGCTGTCACACGGGCGGCAGACCCATGTTCGCTGCCGGGATGTCCACGTGGAACTCGGTGGAATATGCGGATGCAGCGAAGGGAGCCTGTTACACCAAACTCCGCTGTATCGATTGCCATCCCCCACACCAGGCACTCGGTTCCAAGTGGAAGCCCTCACCTAAGGAAGATGATGCCACCTGCTTGAAATGCCACGACAAATTCCGTGAGCCCGATCGCCGCGCTGCCCACACGCATCACCCAGCTGGCAGTACGGGTGACAGGTGCTTGAATTGCCATATGCCCAGGATTAACGAGGGGCTCCAGGATGTCGTTCGCACTCACATGATCTACTCTCCGACCCGGGCAGACATGCTTCAGGCGAACCACCCGAATGCCTGCAATCTCTGCCATACCGATCGATCCATCGACTGGACGTTGGGACATCTGAAGGACTGGTATGCAAAGAGCTACGATGAGAGAGAGATTTCACTCCACTACCGCGATCGGAACGAACCAGTAGCCATCGGTTGGCTGGCACACTCTGATCCATCTGTTCGGCTGGTTGCGGCGGATGCTCTTGCCAGAACCCGTAGCGCGAAGGCACTTCCAAAACTCATCGATGCCCTCAATGACCCTTACCTGTTGAATCGACAGTTCACTGCGAAGGGATTGGAAGAGATGCTGGGAGTTCGATTGAGCGATTACGGATATCACTTTTACCAGACACAAGTGGAACGTGCGGATCCGCTCGCTACGATTCGAGCAAAGAGTTTTTCGGTCCCGGGAACGAAGCCCTGATTGCTGGGATCCACACTTACATCTTGAATACCTCTAGAAACTCAGCCGCCCCAGGCCATCGGCTTTCAACCTTCGACCAAGGCTGACGGAATCGGTCCTTCATGCCGCATGATACCGAGCCTGAAAGGCCCGTTCTGTCGGTCGAAGGCATGTGGCTATATTTTCATCGCGGAGCAGGACCATGTTCAGACGGCGTGACCGCACTCAGGTCGTTGCCGACCCGGCGAAGAAAGAGAACGCACCTGAGACGGCCGGTAAATGTGGGCAACCATATCGCCAGGGCCTGTTTTTTCGTTTGGTATTCCTTTTCGGCATGGTATCGCTCAGCTACATACTCGGTGCCAGCGCGATCTACTTCGATCTTCCTTCCTCAACTTTTCTGAAGCAGGCATTCACTGGTGCCGTGGCGTGGTATAAGTCGAGATCGGAGGCACAAGCAACCGACGAGCGATTGCAGCCACTGACCCTCGGCAAGATCGATAGAGCCGAGAAGACGTGCGATGGGTTCACTCTCTGTATGTATGGCACCGATTCTCGGGCCATGCTCGTTAATATGCTCGGTGAAGTAGTACACCAGTGGCACGTCCCATTTAGTGAAATTTGGTCGGAACCGCCCCATCTTCGCGGGCGAATCGAGAATGCTTCGGTCTATTTCAACGATGGCCACCTTTATCCTAACGGAGATTTGCTGGTTGTTGTCGAAGGGCCGATCAACTCCAGTAATTCCTCCAATGGGTATGGCCTCGTCAAGCTGGACAAGGATTCGCGAGTTCTTTGGAAATATGCCGAGCACTGCCACCACGATGTCGATGTGGGAGCGGACGGCACGATTTACGCGATCGTGAACGAAATCGTCGAGAAAATACCACAAAGACTGGAGTACATCCCGACTCCCTGCATGGTCGATCATGTGGATGTGATCTCGCCAGAGGGGAAGCGGTTGAAGAGAATTCGGATTCTTGAGGCTTTCCAGGAATCGTCCTACGCTCCGCTGTTGGGTATGTTCGAGCGACCGAAACCCGGGACAGCGACTTCACCCGGAACATTGCCAGCTTTTCGCCAGGACGAGATCCGTCGGGATGTTCTCCATACAAATGCCATCAAGGTGTTGAGCGAGGCAATGGCACCGAGGTTTCCTTTATTCCGAGCGGGTCAGATTCTCATCTCGCCGCGCCAACTGGATGCCATAGCTGTAATCGATCCGGACAGCGCGAAAGTGGTCTGGGCCAGTCGCGGGCCTTGGCGTTCGCAGCACGACCCCAGCTTTTTGGAGAATGGCCACCTCTTGCTTTTCGATAACCTCGGCTCGTCCCGAGGGTCGCGCGTCCTCGAGTTCGATCCGCAGACTCTGGCATTCCCCTGGTCGTATCCTGGCGAGGTCGACAGACCTTTTTTCAGCCAGATCCGTGGGATGAGCCAACGATTGCCGAATGGCAACACCTTGATTGTCAATTCTGTTGGCTGCGAGGTGTTTGAAGTGACACCTCAACGAGATGTTGTGTGGTCGTGTTCCTCCGGCCAGGTTACACTGAACCGCGCCCGACGATACACCGCAGATCAACTGCAATTCTTGAAGGGAGCCCAGCGTGCCCGTCCCTGATTCCATTCTCGTGTTGGCGGTCTCGATTTCCTCCTTACCGATGTCGGGGTCGTCGAGTTTACTGGCCTACGGCTCTGCCCCGGGGATGGAACTCATCCCCTACTTTCTGGCGTTGTTGGCCTGGGTTGGAATGGCGTTTACGGCAATCTTCCTGTCGCCGATCGCTGCTCTTGTACGCCGTCTCCGAAGAGGTAGGAGCGCGCCTGTGACAGAGCCCAAGAACGAGCCTGTGACTGCTCCCATACCGGAGTCACGAGGCGACGACAAAAACGTCCAGCCATGAGCCTCGCCTGCCTCGATCAATACTCGTGACAACTCCTGACAACAAAGAAAACCCTTCTTCGTCGAGCGCTGCCTGTCGTTCACAATCGGGCTCTGGCAGCGCTTTGCTTCAGGAATCATTTGTTTTCACTCTCCGCATTGCCACACGTCAGAGCGAGGATTACTCGACGCCTTTTACGCCTTATCGGCGACGCACAAGCGAACTTTAGGCCACAGTCACAACGTGCCAAAGATAGTCCAGATTCAAGAGTTTAAAAAATGCGAGAAGTGCTGCTTGACGGGGCTCTTACATCCGTGTACTCTTTCGTGAAATGAGGGAAATTTCATTTTTCCCTCCCTGTCTGACTCGCACACATACAGGCGATATTCGTCAGCATCTCATCTCCTTTTCTCCTCAGGAGGTTTCTGATGGCGCAGGTCTCTCCCATTCGCCACCGTGGCTTTACGCTTATTGAACTACTGGTGGTGATTGCAATCATCGCGATCCTAATTGGTCTGCTTCTTCCAGCTGTACAAAAGGTTCGTGAAGCTGCAGCGCGGATGAAGTGCAGCAACAACCTCAAGCAAATCACGCTCGGCACGCTCAACTGTGCCGACACCAATGGTGGGAAACTTCCTCCTGGGATCGGCAAATACCCTGGCAACGGGGCCCAGAATTCCACCGGGCAGGTCAACGGGGGAGTTTTCATGCCTATCCTCCCCTTTATCGAACAACAAAACCTGTATAACGCGACCTTGCAGGCTGACAGCCGGAATGGGAACCTCCCAACCTATTCGGAATGGGCACCCATACTTCAAGAAACGCAAGTCAAGTCCTTCATATGCCCCTCAGATCCTACGCAGACGGGAACCCTGAATGGACGGGCGAGCTATGCCGGCAATGGCCAGCTTTTCTTCACCAACTACAACTGGTCTGCTCCTGGCCTCTTGAGCTACCCGTCTTCCATTCCT
>DASZJS010000675.1:0-5358 GCA_035947935.1 Gemmata sp.
TGCACGACATCATCCACCCGACCGACGTAGCCGCTATCGAGTTCGGAGATGTGGCACAAACCGTCTCGCCCCGGTGCAATTTCGATGAACGCGCCGAATTCCTTGATCGAGATAACTTTCCCTTCGTAGACCGCCCCGACCTTGATCTCCGCACACAGTGCTTCGACTCGCCGCTTCGCTTCCTCGACACCCGCGCTGTCGAGCCCGGCAATCGACACGGTGCCATCGTCCTCGACTTCGATCTTGGCTCCCGTTTCTTCCTGCAAGGCCCGGATATTCTTGCCTCCCGGCCCGATCAGGAGGCCAATCTTCTCGGGGCTGATCTTCGTTGTGAGCATCCGCGGTGCAAATGGACTGATATCCTTCCGGGGAGCGGAAAGGGTGGCGAGCATCGTTTTCAGGATGGTGAGCCGGGCTTCCTTGGCCTGCTCAAGTGCGCCGCGGTAAATCGGCTCGGTGACTCCATCGATCTTGATATCGAGTTGAATACCGGTCACGCCCTTTTGGGTGCCGGCTACCTTGAAATCCATATCGCCGTAGTGGTCTTCATCGCCCTGGATATCGGTCAGCAGAGTGAAGGCATCTTTATCCATGACGAGGCCAACGGAAATGCCCGCGACGGGTCGTTTGATTGGCACGCCGGCATCCATCAAAGCCAGCGTCCCACCGCACACCGATGCCATACTCGATGACCCGTTCGATTCCAGAATCTCAGATACGAGCCGAACTGTGTATGGGAAGCGTGAGGCAGGCGGAATGACGGCCTTGAGCGAGCGCTCCGCAAGCATTCCGTGCCCGATCTCCCGACGGCCAGGCGCACGAATCGGTTTGCATTCGCCAACCGAGTACGGGGGGAAGTTGTAATCGAGCATGAACTTCTTCGAATATTCATCGAAGAGTCCATCAATCTTCTGTTCATCGGCGATGGTGCCGAGAGTCGCGACCACGAGCCCCTGCGTTTCGCCGCGTTGGAACACCGCCGAGCCGTGGGTTCGGGGCAGCACCGCGACATCGCATTCGACGTTGCGAATGTCCTTGGGTCCGCGGCCATCAATCCGGGTGCCGCTGAGGGTGATTTCCCGGAAGATTCGCTCGCGAAGTGTGCCGAAGGCTGCCGACACATCCCCGGCGGAGTGTTTGGGCTCGGCCACGCCCTCGGGGACGTAGGCTTTCTTCACCTCATCCTTGAGTTCATCGAGTTTCGTGTTGCGATCCTTCTTTCCCTTGATGAGATACCGTTCGCGGAACTCCTTGCCGTACTTTTGATACAGTTCCTCTGCCAGGGGACCGATTGGAGACGCCGCGGAGATAACCTTGGGAGGAAGCCCGGCTTCCGTTCGGAGCTGTTCGATTGCTTCGATCATCAGGCCACACTGCCGATGCGCTTCGAGGATGGCATCGCCCATTTCGTTCTCGGGGATTTCGCGGGCAAATCCCTCGATCATGCACACGGCATCCTTCGTCCCGGCAACGATGAGGTCGAGGTCGCTTTCCTCCATCTGGGTGCTGGTGGGGAGAACGACCAGTTGTCCGTTCACCCGTCCGAGTCGGACGGCCCCATAGGGCTTGAGGAACGGAATCTCGGAAACGTGCAGCGCTGCGCTGGCTCCGATCAGGGCCAGCACGTCCGGGTCGTTCTCCTTGTCGGCAGAAAGAACTGTGGCGTGGATTTGCACTTCGTTGAAGTAATCGACGGGGAAGAGTGGACGGGTGGGGCGGTCGATCAGGCGGGAGGTGAGCGTTTCTTTCGTACTGGGGCGGGTCTCCCGTTTGATAAACCCGCCCGGGAATTTGCCGGCTGCATAAGTCCGTTCCCGGTATTCGACCTGGAGCGGAAAGAAATCGCGGCCGGGGATGGTTCCTCCAGAAACGGCGGCGACCAGAACGACGGTATCCCCATAGCGAACCAGAACAGACCCGTGGGCCTGCTTTGCGAAAATTCCGGTTTCGAGGGTGATCTTTTCATGCCCAATTTGACATTCGACGCGAGCGGGATTCACCAGCACGGATGTGACCCTTTCCATTTACCGGCAGGATGCAAGGGAGCGAGTTGCGGATCGGTGAACCGGGAACTTGGGCGATGGGGTGGGCACAGGAATTGATCCGTTGCCTTTAATCCGGTGTTCGCCAAATCCAAACGGTTCCGAGAATCATCCCGGAATCCCATGGCGGACAAAGATAACGTCACCGAACTTTTGGAGAGGCTCGGGGGTTTACTTCCGCAGCCCGAGTTTGCCGATGACCGACAGGTAGCGTTCCCGTTCGGTCTGCCGGAGGTACTTCAACAAATCCGCGCGCTGGCTGACGAGCTTGAGTAGCCCGCGGCGGCTGGAGAAGTCCTTCTTGTGCGCCCGCATGTGCTCGGTCAGTTCGTTGATGCGAGCTGTGAGCAACGCGATCTGCACCTCGGGCGAGCCGCTATCGTGCTCGTCCCGACGGAACTGAGTGATGAGTTCGGTCTTCCGCTCCTTCGTGATCGCCATCTTCCCGTCTCCGCTAACTTACCGCGTCGCACTCCTGCCATCAGTTACGAAACGACGTCAGTTACACGCACTCTCTAGGATTTATGCAATGTACCGTCCCCTGACCAGATGGCAAGGGGACAAAAAGTGGAAGGAGGCCCTCAAGCACTCGTTGCTGAGTCCGCACCCTTGAATCTGGAATGTCCCTTCGGATTCGCAGAGAGTCAGGGTCCGTGTGTCCCCATCACCGATCGATCTCGCCCATGACCACATCGACGCTGCCCACGATTGCGGGCACATCGGCCACCAGACAACCACGGCACAGTTCGTTCGTCACGCTCAGATTGCAGAAACAGCTCGACCGTGCCCGCACCCGTAGCGGCACGTTTTCCTTGCTCGGTCGCCCAACGACGTGAAAACCCATCTGGCCGCGCGGACACTCCGTCTCAACGTAACACTCTCCCGCTGGCAAGGTTCGCGGCGGCTCGACCCGGTGCGAATACTTCGTCTTCATCAGTTCCGCGAGAGCGGCATCAGCTTTCTTCGCCTCGTCCGGGGTCAAGGTTGGCCGGCGCGCAGCAAACTCAGCTTTCACCTTCTCTCCCTCTGCATGCAGCGCCTCATATTTCTCCATTGCCTGCTCCACGAGCTTGATGCTCTCCACCACTTCCCGCATTCGGACGTAGAACCGGTGCCAGCAGTCACCGATTACGGTGCCGGACGGTGCAGTGTCGTAAGGCGGCAACGGCACATCGAAGGTATACTCCTCGTACCCGGAGTATGGTTCGGTTTTGCGGAGATCCCAGGCAGGATCGCCTTTCGTGCTGTCGAGCGATCCGCGGAGCATCGGCCCGGTACAACCATAACTCAGGGCCATTTCCTTCGAGAGAACGCCAATCCCTGCCGTCCGCTTCACGAAGATGTGGTTGGTGGTCAGCAGCGCGTGGTATTCGGGAATGCGCGGCTTGAGGTAGTCGATGAACTTGCGACAGCGAACGGTCCAGCCGGTGGGAAGATCGTCGTGGGCTCCGCCGATGGTGATGTAGCTGTAGGTGAGTCTGGCACCGCAAACGTCCTCGAACAGATCGAGAATGTGTTCGCGTTCGCGGAAGGCATAGAGAAACGGGGAGAAGGAACCGAGATCGAGCCCATAGGCTCCCATTCCGACCAGGTGAGAAGCGATCCGGTTCAGTTCGCAGATGAGGACGCGGATGATTTTGGCCTTCTCCGGCACTTTCAGGCTCGCGAGTTTTTCGATTGCGAGTGAGTACCCGAGGTTCATGTTCATCCCCGCCAGATAGTCCATCCGATCCGTGTATGGGATGAACTGGATCGGCGTGACGTTCTCGCCTATTTTTTCCGCGCAGCGGTGGAGGTAGCCGAGGTGTGGGGCCACATCGGAAATGACCTCGCCATCGGTTCGCAGCACTAGCCGGAGTACCCCGTGGGTACTAGGGTGCTGTGGACCCATGTTGACGAGCATTTCATCGGTTCGGACATCGAACTCGATAATGGTGGGATCGGCAGGTTCTTCGGGGGGCATGGGGAGGGATTCCACAGCGCTGGTTACGTTTTCGAGCCGTCCGTTTCAGGCGGTGCGTTCGGATTCCGGCGGTTAATATGTCGTAGCATCTCTTGAACTTGGTCCGGAGGCAATGGTTCCCAATGATAGTCGGTGTCGTTAAATTCGACGAGTGTCGTGTCCACACTCTCGTACTCAACCTCGGCAATGGGCTTGTTCGATTGAGGGGTCATGATTACGGCTCCTTCAGTACGACGCGAAGAGATCGCTGCGCGATCCATTCATCATCAACAAACAGACAAAGCAAGTAAATCCCCGGCGATGGGAATACGCAGTTCGTTATCCGTATTAGACATTCTAACTGCTGGAGGCGATCGTGTAACTGGAGAGGGAGTGAGAGCCGACGGGCTTCCACCATCGGATTATCTAGTTTGGTAACGCGCAGTTCGAGACGACCGGAACCTTCCCCATCCGTGAGCGTAACCAAGATTGAAAAAGGTGGAACCGCGGCGGGAAACCTGTCGACGCGTAACCCGTTGTACGTCTCGATTATGTTCAAATTGCCGGATGGCCCACGAGTGATGTCGCGGGCAATGGTAAGGCCAACGACGACTGGTAGTTGCGTTAACAAAACGGACTCCTCATGTCACCCCGAACTACCATACCTGGCATTTTTCATCGATCAAAGATCAAACTTGGTCCTCGTTATGTTTGTCTTTTCTCTTCCCAATGTTTTCAGCCGCCTCTCGCAGCCAAGATGGTAGATGCTGGAGAACCGCATCCCGGATTGGTCGCGGCGTAAAATCGATATGCACATCAGTAAACTCGACCAACACTGAATCCAGGCTCTCCGTGTTGTCATCGTCTGAAGACGAAATTGCAGTAGTCACAGGTTCTCTCCCTTCATACGCCCATACCCATAAGGTGCCCGTGGGTCTGGTCCGATTAACACCTCTGGCATCACTCTCTCTTGCGTTGATCCACCCCTGACAATTCCTCCCATCGATGGCCAAATTGTTTCCGTTCGTCCAACGTCCTGCGTTTCGAGTGTGTGCGTCTTCGACTCCTTACTCTCGGATTCAACTACTTTATGGGTCGGGATATTTTCGGCTGGGGCAACGATCTTTTCGGCTATATCCCCTATCTCAAGGACAGGCCCGCACATGCAAGCCGCAAGGAAGCATTTTTTGCAGACCATCGAGTTACCTCATATTGGGTCGGTTAATGTTCCCCCATCCACGCTAACGTACAAAGTTCTGTTGACCAATTCATTTTTTCGCGTGTGACAGCGTATTGGATACCAAACACCATCGGGCTGTCGCACCAAATCTTCAAAGGCACTTCGACGCGGCTGACGAAGCACTCCAACAGTTG
>DASZJS010000676.1:0-9844 GCA_035947935.1 Gemmata sp.
ACCTCTAAGGAAGTTCTTGAATAGCCCAACGAATGTCGACTCGTCAATGAATTCTTGACTTCCGACTTCAGTTGAGATGATGTAATCCCATAGGGACTTGTACAGCCATTGTTTTTTGTTGGCATCGACAAGTAGGGATGAAGGTAGCCCGATATTGGTGAATGCGGAGAATGCGAGCTGCTTTGGCGACAAGTTAATTGTTTTAAATGGCTGGTTTTGGACTTCCAGCCGGAGCATTTGAAGGATGGCAGATTTGCCCGCTCCTTTGGCACCCACAAAGAAAGATGCCTGGTCATCAAAGTTTTTTGCACGGTCTACATAACGGTCCTTGCCAACGTAATAATTCTCAAGATGGGTGTCCTCTTCGGCGGTGAGTTTTCCCAAGTCGGCACTTGTCCGACCTTGGCGGAGTTTGATACCGACGATTTTCTTTCTCTTGTTCGACATCTTCACTCTTCCGAAAGACTCACATCATTTGGTTCTCGTAATGATGGCTCTTAACATCTCGATACTCAGGTTTGAAGCTCTGTGCAGCATCCTATGGCGGTTCGCACAAACGAGTGCGATGTCGGAAACTTTGGTTTCTGTCTTCCCATCGAGTTCCACAATGGGTCTGATGTGATGTCCTTCTACGAAATCTTCACCCAATAGTCCGTAAAAAGCGGCGAAGTCGAAAGTGCAGATGCAACAGCAGAGCCTTCCGCTCTTCTTCTTCTCTGTCAGTTTTGCCTTCTCGATGATTGCGCGATTTCATTCGCGTAAACGGTGCATCCTGTACAAAAAGGTCGCGGTATCGTCCCTCCTCATGAGTGTCATTTCCCGATGCGGACCAATCCGGTTCCAGTTCGCACAATGAATGCACCCTCGACCGCGGCCACCCCGTAAACCCGTCCCTTCACAGGTAGTTTGTTCTCGGCCAGGGTCTCCAACTCCGGGCTGTTCTTGACGACAACGCAAACACCATCTCGGGTAAAGAAGTACACCCGCCCGGCCGCACCAATTGGGGAAGCCCAGCAAGAGGCTGGGAGCCTTATATCCCAATGTTCCTTCCCTGTTTTCACATCAAAACAGTTGGTTATCCCATCACGATTCACGGAGTAGCCCAACTCCTTGTAAAGGAGAGGGGAGCCAAATGAACTGGTACCTCCGGCCGACTTCCATGCCACTTTGCCATCGCGTTTGATTGCAAACTGGGAAGCTTTATCGCTCGAACCAATGAGAGCCAGCTCTCCAGCTACGGTCGGGGAAGCCACTGTGTTCCCCGTCAAATTGGTAATTTCCCAGAGTTGTTTCCCGGTCTTCACATCGAACTCTGCGACTCGTCCAGTCGAGCTAATCAACGCGGTCATGCGGTCTCCATTCGTCACAACAGCAGGAGATGCCCACGAACCGCCGAAGCCGGATTCGGTTCGCCATCGGTCTTTGCCAGTGGTGAGGTCAACAGCGAGTAGGTAGGCACCCTTGTCTTGTGCGACCAGTACCAGAAGCGCGTCGCCAGCCAGGATGGGAGAACTTCCCAGACCATGATTGTTTGTGAAGGCACCGAAGTCTTTTACGAGCGACCGTCGCCAGACTTCCTTGCCATCGTGGTCCAATGAGAGTAGGTCGCCGCTCTCAAACAGAACAAACATTCTGTCCGCTGTTAAAGCAGGGGTTGGCGCGGATTTGCTGACATAATCCGATGTCTTCACCTTCTGCGTTCCCTTGAACTGTTTTTGCCAAATTACTTTTCCGCTCGCGAAATCGACGCAAAGAACATTCAAAGTATCCTTGAATTCACCCTCCACCGACGTGACGAACACCTTGTTCTTCCAAAAGACCGGGCTTGATTGACCATAGCCAGGAAGTTCGATGTTCCAGGCGATGTTTTCGGTTGCGGACCATTTCAGAGGGAGTTGTTTCGCGTCGGAGATGCTGTCTCCCGTCCCTCGGAAGCCTTGCCAACAGTCGGGCGGAGAAGCTGCTTGAACAGTTGAGCCAATAACGAGCATTGGGAAGCCAAATAGTGGAAAGCGTAACATGGCTCACCTTGGGGTAGTCATTCTTTCACCCCACGGACGAGCGGGGGCGATTGAAATGACGCGATTGACAGCAGCGTCTGGATGTGACGACGAGAAGTACTATATCTGAATTTCACGCAAGCTTCCTGCGGATACCTGGGCTGCACTCAACCTCCCAGCAATGTTCTGACAGAGGTATTTCATCGCGCATCACCAGCCTCGATTGCTCACTGGACAATGGACTGCTATATCAAATTCTCTAGTATAAATATTTATTTTAAGATTGATTCGGACGCCACACTATCGCCACACTATTTCGGGAATTGGGGGGAAAACCCGGGAATTCCCGGGAAGCACTGATGTGCAAAAACGTCTAGAAATTAAGCGATTTTCTGCAAATCCCTGGAAATCGCGATTGCCACACCAAGTAACTCTTAATCAGCGGGTCGTCGGTTCGAGCCCGACAGGGGGCACTGGTGAAAGCCGATGCGGAAGAATGCAAACCGGCCTCATTTCTCCCACGTTTCTGGTGTTTTCCATTCTCACTTCCTTCAATATTTACAATCCGAAGATTGCAACAAGATACAGTTTGATACGATCGAAGGACTGTTGTTTTGAGGGGAGGAGAAACCTCTTGCCGTCCTTCGTGAGAGGATACAGAACTGGCTTATTTTGTTCCTTCAACCGAACGCGTGGCTTGTTATTGTGTTCGAGGATCTCGGCATGGTGTGGGGCATGTGCTGGACAGCTTGCACGGCTTCGGCACTATGAGGGGGCCTGTGCGCACACAGCGGCGGCGTCACACTGGTCCCATTCTGGGATGAAGGACATGGAGAGCCGCTTGCGCTGTTGGGAAAACAAGGCAAAAACGAGCAGTATACAGGCGATCCCTATTTGTTTGATCGGATATTAGACATTCGGAACGCCTGTAATTTCAAGGCGATAAGGCACAACACAACAATCGTCCGCAGGATTTGGGTGTTGGTGTAAAAATCCGAGTTGTGGCCTATCCTTCACCCAAAACACCCCAAAATCTCTTTGTTATTTGGGGTAAGATTCTTGCCCCCACTCAACCCCTGCAATTTTAAGGCATCTCGAAACGCGAAAGCGGCTCCAAACGGCTCGGCTCGCGAAAATGCTAGTTGACAGTGTCCTCCAATCTTGTTCTCATAATCTCGGATGTTTGTGTGCGGATCTCATTTTCTCCTCTCTGCCTCACCCCTTTGGCTGATTTCGCAATCAGTGGCGTTTTCGGGTGCGGCACTCCTATCATTGGAGTCTTATATGTCATCGTATCCTCCATTCACTGCTCGACGCCAAAGATCTCGCCCGGGTTTTACGTTGATCGAACTCTTGGTGGTGATCGCGATCATCGCGATTTTGATTGGCCTCTTGCTCCCGGCTGTCCAAAAGGTCCGCGAATCAGCTTCCCGAACGCAATGTATCAACAACATGAAGCAGCTTGGGATCGCGATGCATGCCTACCACGATACCGTCGGGAAGTTTCCGTTCGAGGATGGCCCAGGGAACGTCACCGCGACGACGAATCCGAGCATCTTCGTGCAGATCCTCCCCTTCATTGAGCAGCAGAATCTATATCAACAGATGGCTGCGCAGGGGGGTGGTGGGATCACAAACTGGATCGGAAACCAGGAGCTTGCCAACACCGTAGCGATCAAGACCTTCCTCTGCCCATCGCGCCGAAGCGCGCCGAGCGGCCTTGGCAAGGTCGATTACGCCGGAGTCTACAATGCCGGTATCGACGAAGCGGACATCACGAACTACCAGGCAGGTGCAAGCGGGGATAAGTCAATTCTGAACACATCTGGTACTACCATGGCCTTTGTCACAAACGGCGCAGGAACTTCAAACACGCTCCTCTTGGCCCACAAGATTCTCCAGCCGCTAAACTACAACGGCGGCCCATCCACCTTGGCCAACCCATGCGGCGGGGGTATATCCTGCAAGGATCTCGGCTGGGCGGTCACACTCAAATCTCAGACCGGCTACGATCACATGCGGTGGTGTGACACTTACGCTGGCGGTTCAAACGCCCATCGCGGCTATTACAAGGACGACAACAACGTCGATGAGAACCACCTCGGCGGTCCACACGACGCCGGCTCTCCTGTTCTGTGGGGCGATGGTGGCGTTCGGATGTACACCTACGGGTACGTCGATTCGAGCGGCTACAGTGACGATGCGATTTGGCAATCGTTCTGGTCCTACAACCGAGGCTGGCAAGTTACTCCTCCGTAGCAAGCTCGGGGTCGCGGATGCCTATTCGCTTCTCTGTCATTAAGCCCGGCACAATACAGCAAACGGTGAAGTCTGGCGTAAGTTGACGGGAAACAACAGAGTTGCAACCACTATCCGTCTGACTCTTAATCAGCGGCTCTTTGGTTCGAGCCCGACGGGGGCACTGATGCAAGTCGATGTGGGCCGGTGCTGAGAAGCGCCGGCCCCTGTTATTTCCAGGGCTTGTGCCGAATAATCGGCCCCGTTCCCTCCGACAACTCTTAGATTGCAAGATGATGCCGATGGATGTACCGAAATACCCCGTCACCACAGCCGGAGCAGCGCAGGCACCCGTTTCGGGGTTCGAGTCCTGGCTTGGTCCGCTTCGTCGTTTCGGCTTTGATGTCGGTGCGAGATGGGGCTGGTTTATCGTCTGAGCGAAGAGTTGCATCCGGTGGCAGAATCCGTCCGTGTTCCTCGTTCACTTCCTTCAATGTCAGGCATCGAAAGCTAAACCCCTGTCGCCCGTCCTATGTCTATCCCTCGAAAATGTTTGTGGAATGATTCACTCTCGCCTGTCGGAATCTCAGACGAGACGAACCGGCCATTCAGAATAATCCGCGCACTCGTTGGAATTCTTTTCGCCTCTCGCTTGTCCAAGAATCTGGAACACGCCAGCAACACCTCTCCCGTTGCTTGTTCAAAGGCCATGCTTAATAGCCTCTTGCAGGCTCCCCTTTATCCTCTTGGAGAATCCCATGCGCAGTTTCACAAAAAGTTTGGTGTCATTTCTGAAGAACGAAGACGGCCCGACAGCGGTCGAATATGCCGTTATGTTGTCACTCATTATCGTGGTGTGTATCGCCGCGATCACCACACTTGGCTCTAATGCCAACCAAGCTTTCAGCTTCGTCGGCTCCAACATCCAGGGTTAAGATCCCATTGGTGCGCTATCAGTTCACACTCTCGAACGCCCGTACTCCTCGTGGGGACGGGCGTCGCGGTGCCTGGATTGTCCAGTCTGATCGTTCCACGGCCGTCGCGAATGTTTGGGTAATCGGTCAAACGAGGTCAGCACGTTTGTGACGACCGTGGTCAAGGGCATGGATGTGGTCAAGAAGATCCAACAAGCTCCGGAAGATGCCCAGACTTTCAAGCAGTCGATTAAGATTAACAGATTGTCAGGCAGTAGTGGCGGCCCTGCAATTCGTTTGTTCTCAATCCACAAACACAAACTCGTTCGCGTTAAGCAACGCCCGGCAAAGAGCGATCAATCCATGATCGCGGACCAGTTTCTCGGCGGCAGACAACTCTTTCTCCGTTGGGAATCGCTGGACCGTCAACCGGAATGCTTGCTTCACCTGAGCGACTGAGTTTGGCCCGGCTTCCTTCTCGATACGCTCGGTCAAGAAACCAGCTTGTTGAAGCACGAAGGTGCTGTTGAGCAAATTGAGCGACTGGAGCGGCGTTGTGGAGATGTTTCGCTTGGGGGCAATCTGACCAGCATCAGGGCAATCGAAGACACCGAACGTGTCATCGAGTTGCATTCGCGGTTTCATCTGGTAAACCATCCGCCGGAATTCCGTCGGGCCGAATTCTTTCTTCGGTGTATAGACCTTTACATAGTTCGAGTTTGACTCGAACAAATCGAATCCCGGACCACCCATCCGAAGGTCGAGTTTCCCGCTCACGAACAGGATTGCATCCCGCAAGGGCTCAGCCTCGATTCGCCGCGGGGTGTAGCGCCAGAGCAATCGTGCCTGAGCATCCTTTGTTCGACCGGCCTCATTTGCCACCGATGATTGGCGGTACGTTGCGGATGTGACAATCAGACGATGAATGTGCTTCAAACTCCACGGCACGGGAACGCCCGACTGCGTATCTGTGTGTTGCGGCTGCATCAACTCCGCTGCCAGCCAGTCGAGCAACTCCGGGTGCATTGGTTTGCCGCCATTACTGCCAAAATCGCTCGGAGTATCGACAATCCCCGTGCCGAAATGGTAGTGCCAGAGTCGATTCACGATCACTCGGGCGGTCAGCGGATTGGTGGGGTCCGTGATCCACTTCGCCAAAGCACTTCGTCGATCGGCATCGCTCGCATTCTCGGGAATGGTCAGCTTCGGACCGATCTCGCTCAGTACACCTGGCCCAACGGGTTCGCGCTTGTCGATTGGATCGCCGCGATGGAGTCGGAATGTCGGCTCGGGAGTCGTCATTCGGCCTGCATAGACCATCTGTCCTCGTTCCAGACTCATCAATCGGGCGCGGAGATCGCCGATTTCCTTCGCGAGCTTCCGCAGGTTGTTGCGGTCGGGGACAGTCAGACCCGATGGAGAACCGGTCGTGGAGCCGAACGGCAAACGATCGTCGGATGACGCGACGACAACCCAAGAGTCGCGGTCTGTCGAAACATCGATCCGGTAGCGGATGGCAAGACGGTCGCTGAACCCGCCGTCGCGGTCTCTCGCCCACACGATGCGGTCAATTGTTGTTACTTCAGCGAGTTCGATCTCGATTCGCCCACGCCCAACCTGATTTGAAATCCAACTCCGACCGTTGCCGTACTTCCCATCGTTGATGAACTCAAGCCGGTGGATTGAAGGCGAGGCCGAATAATCGCCGGACGATCGCACCTTAGCCCCAAGCGATGCTAGCGCAACATTCTTGCGTTCGGAGCCTGCCGAGAACACTTCCAGTTCATCGATGCACGGCTCCGAACTGTTCGTCTCGAATATCACGAAGCGGATGTATTTTGCTTCCACAGGTTTGAAACGCTCTCCATTCAATCGCGAATTCACTGGGAGTCGGCGGGGTTCCGTGGCCGCGGGATCGGCGAGAGGTTCCATTGCCACGAGTTTCGCTTCAAGGGTGATCAGGTCCGCACGGAGCCGCCCCGTCTCCTTGGCCAAGGCAAGTTGATCTCCGTTGCGAGTCAGTCGGTCTCCGTGCTGCACGCCGGCAAATATTGCTTTGAGCCTGTAGTAGTCGAGTTGCGAAACCGGATCGAATTTGTGACCGTGGCAGCGGGCACAACCGACCGTTAGGCCCAGGAATGTTGAGCCCGTGGTGCTGAGCATGTCGTGCAGTTCATCGGCGCGTTGCTGAAGAGTGAGGGTGATGTCGGGGCTTTTTACCTCATCCCAAGGACCGGCAACGAGAAAACCAGTTGCGGCATCGACCCCGAGCGTATCCCCAGCGAGTTGTTCGCGGACGAATCGATCGTAGGGTTTGTCATCGTTCAGGCTGATGATGACCCAGTCCCGGTAAGGCCAGGCGTTGGATCGCGGCTGGTTCGTCTCGAAGCCGTTGCTCTCGGCAAACCGTACGACGTCGAGCCAATGCCTCGCCCAGCGCTCGCCATAGTGTGGCGATGCCAGATACTTCTCGACTAATTTCTCATAAGCATCCGGCGATTTGTCCGCAACAAACGCATCCACTTCTTCGGGTGTTGGCGGAAGGCCAAGCAGATCGAACTTCAACCGGCGAATAAGCGTGCGGCGATCGGCCTCCCCGTTTGGTTTCAAGCCGACTGCGTTGAGCTTTGCATGGATGAAGGCATCGATGGGGTTGGTAGTGGATTGGGAATTGTTGGTTGTTGGAATCTTGGGTCTTGCGATGGGTTGAAATGACCAATGCGTGCTGCTGGGGGTGATATTTTCGGTCCACTTGGCACCCGCTTCGATCCACTGCGTGAGGGTGCGGATTTGGTCGGCAGGGAGGGGTTTGCCTGTGGGTGGCATCCGCTCATCGTCATCCTTGCTGGTGACCTTCTTCAGCAACAGACTCTCGGCCGGTTTGCCTGGAACGATCGGTGGACCGGAATCGCCGCCCTTGAACGCATCGGCTTTCCTGTCGAAGCGCAA
The DNA here is from genome assembly GCA_035947935.1 of Gemmata sp. Taxonomy (GTDB): domain Bacteria; phylum Planctomycetota; class Planctomycetia; order Gemmatales; family Gemmataceae; genus Gemmata. Next base: position 8,102 of record DASZJS010000676.1, read on the forward strand.
ACCTCCCTTCTGCTCGGTGGGTCCGTGGCACGCGAAGCACGATTTCGCAAGGATGGGTCGCACATCCTTCTCGAAATCCGGATCGGCCGACAGAACAGGAGCAACAGTAGCGACGAACGCAGCAAACAGGGCAACGGATCGCATGGTATTCGGGTATGTCGGGTGGCGAGGTCTGACGAAATCTTGCGGTATGAAGTGTCATTATCCTACACAAATTCCGACTGGCTCGATACCCGACAACACCCAACATTCTAAAAGGAAGGAATGACACTTCTCGCTGGACGCGACAGTCATCTCGACCCCGGCAGGGGTCGCAGCGATTAACCGGTGGTTGAGCGGAGCGACACCACCGGTGAAGATGATGCGACCCCTCCAGGGGTCAGAACCCGATTTCACTCGGGGGTTGGCGCGCCATTGGTTGATGGACGCCAGAACAGACCGAGCGAGAACGCTTTATCCCGCTTGGCCTGAATGGCCCAGGGAGTGCCCTTGTACTGCGTAATCAGGTTGGAATACGCCTCCTGTGCTTCCTCCGCGATCTTCTGGACGTCTTTCTTACTCTTCATCTTTTCCGATGAGACCAGCCTGTATTGATTTTCACCGAGCATCTTGTCGACGGGTGGAAGAGTTTCCGTCCTCACATCTCCCATGAGTTTGTTGTACTCGTTCATGTAAGCGAGCCGGGATTTCACCACTGCCCTGGCGTATTCGTAGTGAGCTTGCCAGCGCTTCGGTTGGGTTTCCTTCAACCCGGCGACTAGATCGAGGTCGCTGCTTACGAGTTCAAGCTTGGCGATCCCAAGTGCCCAGAATTCCAGCTCTTTGAAGATCTCTTTCTTGACTGAGTCGTTGATCGGAGCCGGCACGACATCGTGGATTGGTGGGCCACCGCCCGCTCCCCCACCGTCCCAGAGATCGCGAATAACCTTGAACGCTTCCAGGGTCTTAATCTGAAATTTGTACTTCTCCTTGTCATTCATGATCTCAGCCATCGGGATGTCGGGCTTGTAGTCCTTCATGATCTCATCCTTGAACGGAAGATCGGCCAGCCCGGTATCCTTCAGATCGATTTTGATTGGCGGAACCTCGAACTCTTTCACAATTGCTTTGATTTCAGTAACAAATGTGCCCTTTGGAGCAATGGGCATATCGAACCGCTTGGCGGCTGGCTCCTCAGGGTTGAACGCCACCAAAGTTGATGGAATGTTGCCATCCACCTTGACGGTCTGCTTCCGCTTTTCCGAGGCCGTAGCCATTACGGTTACGCGGGCACCAACAACCGATGCCCATTCCGTAACGGAGATCGGATCGGCCGGGGTCGGTGCTTTCCCAGCCGCACGATTTTTCTTGTCGGCAATGACGTACTTCGCGGATTCCAGGAACGAACTGCCACTGAATCTTTGCGAGTTCGTAGCGGCCTCCAACTGAAGATTGTAGAACTCCAGCGCATTTTCACCGGGTTGGCAAGTGATAATCACCTCGATCCCTGGGGGCGCGGCAGAGAGGCTCTTGGCAAGCGATTCGGACATGGGATCGGCTCCTGGGCGCTGCCGACCACGTTCGGGATTGAACCGACAAACATCCCAGATAACGACTTTCTGGGTGGCCGGACAGGCCTTCATCTTGGAGTAGAAATCTTCGAGCGGGATGAGTGTTTCCGGTTCTTCGAGATCGCCTTCCACAGGGGCAATAAATGCCTTGCCATCTTTTTCCACAACGTGACCACCGAAATATACGACGATT